>JBAPYC010001392.1:0-1542 GCA_049284535.1 Streptosporangiaceae bacterium | reverse complement strand
GACCGGCACCTCGGTGGGCACGGCCGGCGGCGGCCCGGCGGGCGGTTACCGGCAGGCCGGCGCCACCGTCACCGTCACCGGATCCGGCGACATCGCCCCGGCCGTCCCCGACCAGGAGGGTTCGGTGTCCGGATCCCTGGTCGGCGCGTTCGCCGGGCTGATCGCCGTGGTCGTGCTCGGCGCGGTGTTCGTCACCGCCGAGTACCGCCGCGGCCTGATCCGGGTGACCCTGGCCGCCAGCCCGCACCGGGGCCGGGTGCTGGCGGCCAAGGCCGCCGTGATCGGCGCCGTCACGTTCGCGGTCGCGCTGCCCGCCGGGTGGATCGCGCAGCTTATCGAGGAGCCGATGGCGCGCTCGCGCGGCATCTTCATCGACCCGGTGTCCACGCTGACCGACCTTCGCGTCCTGGCCGGCACCGCGGCGCTGCTCGCGCTGGGCGCCGTGCTGGCCGTGGCCCTGGGGGTCATCACCCGGCGCGGCGCGGCCGCGGTCACCGCCTCGGTGGGGGTGATCGTGTTCCCCTACTTCTTCGCCGTCCCGCTGGCCGTGCTGCCCGCCGGAGCCGCAGACTGGCTGCTGCGGGTCACCCCGGCCGCGGGCTTCGCCATCCAGCAGGCCTACCCGCGCTATCCGCAGGTCGCCGCGGCGTTCACCCCGGGCAACGGCTATTACCCGCTGTCCCCGTGGGCCGGCTTCGCCGTGCTGTGCGCCTGGACCGCGGTGGCCCTGGCTGTGGCGGCCTGGCTGCTCCGCCGGAGGGACGCATGATCCCGGCCCTGCACGCCGAGTGGACCAAGCTGCGCACACTGGGCAGCACGGGCTGGCTGCTGCTGGCCGTGGTCGCGCTGACCGTGATCGTGGGCGCCGCCTCGTCCGCCGCCGTGAGCTGCCCGTCTGGCGGCTGCGCCGAAGACCCGGCCAAGATCAGCCTGACCGGTATCTACCTCGGCCAGGCCGTCGTCGCCATCCTGGCCGTCCTCGCCGTCAGCGCCGAGTACGGCACCGGCATGATCCGGACGACGCTGACGGCGATGCCCCGCCGGACCGCCGTGCTGGCGGCCAAGGCCGCCCTGACCGCCGGGCTGGCCCTGGCGGCCGGGATCGTGGCCGTGGCCGGCTCGCTGCTGGCCGGGCGGCTGATCCTGCCCGGCCGCGGTATCGGGCCCTCGCACGGCTACGCGGGTCACGGCTACCCGGCGCTCACCCTGGCCGATGGCCCGGTGCTGCGCGCCGCGGTCGGCTCGGTCCTCTACCTGGGATTGATCGCCCTGTTCAGCGCGGGCATCGCCGCCGCCGTGCGGGACCAGGCCGCCGCCATCGGGGTGGTGCTCGGCCTGCTCTACCTGTTCCCTATCGTCGCCGCCACCGCCGGCAACGCCTCGCTAGGCCGCCACCTGCAGCAGCTGGGCCCGATGACCGCCGGCCTGGCCGTCGAGGCCACCACCGGCCAGAGCACCCAGCCCATCGGTCCCTGGGCCGGTCTGGCCGTGCTCGCCGCCTGGGCCGCCGCCGCCCTGCTCGCCGGCGGCCTGCTGCTCCGC
>JBAPYC010001391.1:0-17120 GCA_049284535.1 Streptosporangiaceae bacterium | reverse complement strand
GCGGCGGAGCGGGCGGCCTGCTTGGCGTCGGCCACGACCGCGTCCTCCAGGTCGGCCACGGCCACGTCGGGGGCGAACCGCGGGATCTTGGCGATCATGTCGGGCCGGTTGCCGGGCATGAACAGCATGCTCCGGACCCGGGTCAGCTGGGTCACGACGTGTCCGGTCCCGGCTGGCTTGGCTGGGGACGGCAGCGCATCATCGCGGCCCGGACGGCCAGGCAGACCAGCTGGTCGCGCTGGTTCAGGCCGCGGTGCTCGAAGGTCACGATGCCGGTGCCGGGACGCGAGTTCGACCGCCTGGCCCCGGTTACGCCGGTGATCACGTGGATGGTGTCCCCGGCGAACACCGGTGCCGGGAACTCCACCTTGGAAAAGCCCAGGTTGGCCACTGTGGTGCCGAGGGTGAGCTCGGGCACGGCCAGGCCGACCACCAGGCCGAGCGTGAACAGGCTGTTCACCAGGGGACGGCCGAACTCAGTCGTGGCCGCGAACTCCGCGTCCAGGTGCAGCGGCTGCGGGTTCATGGTCATCGTCGTGAACAGCACGTTGTCGGTCTCGGTGACGGTGCGGGTGGTGGCGTGCGCCACCTGCAGACCGGGTTCGAGCTCCTCGAACCACATCCCGGCCATGGCTCAGGCGCCCGCGGGGTCGTCCGCAGCCACGGCCTGCTGCACCGCCTGCAGGCCGGCCATGTCCTCCATGGCGCTGGTGTCGCCCTGCGGGCCGCCGTGCTCGACCACGTCCCGGAGCAGCCGGCGCATGGTCTTGCCGGTCCTGGTCTTGGGCAGCGCGCCGGTCAGGTAGACCGCGCCCAGCCGCGCGTACCCGCCCAGCTGCGAGGTGACGTCACGGTTCACCTCCTGCCGGACCGCGCCCGGGTCGGCGCCGTCCAGCAGGGTGAGGAAGGCGACCGGCACGGTGCCCTTGGTCGAGTCGGCCACGCCCACCACCGCGGCCTCGGCTACCTGCGGGTGCGCGGTCGCGATGGCCTCGATCTCCAGCGTGGAGATGCGGTGCGCGGCCACGTTGATCACGTCGTCGGCCCGGCCCAGCACCCACAGGTGGCCGTCAGCGTCGAGCACGGCCTCGTCGTTGGTGCAGTAGTAGCCGGGGAACCGGGAGAAGTAGGCCTGCCGGTAGCGCTCCGGGTCATCCCACACGGTCCGCGCCAGGGTCGGGAACGGCTCGGTCAGGACCAGGTTGCCCTTGGTGCCGGGCGGCACCGGCTGGCCGGCGTCGTCGAGGATCTCATAGACGTGCCCGGGCACCGCGGTACCGGTGGAGCCGGGCTTGAGAGCCTCCACCCCGGCCACCGGGTAGGTCCAGGTGGAGCCGGTCTCGGTCTGCCCGTAGGCGTTGACCACGGGCACGCCGCCGCCCAGGTGGGTGGTGGCCCAGGTGAACGTGTCGCCGTCCAGCGGCTCACCTTGCATGGTGACCAGGCGCAGGTCCGGCAGGGGGTGCGCGGCGGCCAGGTCATCGCCGTACTTGCGCAGCATCCGCAGCAGGGTGGGCGCGCCCAGCACCTTGGTCACGTGGTGCCGCTCGCAGATCTCGTAGAACCGGGCGTTGCTGGGGCTGTCCAGGGCGCCCTCGTAGCAGACCACGGTCATGCCGTTGGCCAGCCCGCCCACCACGGCCTGGATCGGGAACGTCAGCCAGCCCACGTCGGCCGCCACCCAGTACACGTCGCCGTCTTCCGGGCCGACCTGCCAGCGCACGTTGGCCCAGGTGCCGAGCAGGAAGCCGGCCACGCTGTGCACCACGCCCTTGGGCTTGGCCTCGGTCCCGCTGGTGAAGATGAGGAAGGCCGGGTCGTTGGCCTCCAGCGGCACCACCGGGGTCCCCTCGGGCCGCAGGTTCAGCGCGTCGGCGTAGGAGATCTCACCCTCCTCCAGCGGCAGCGCGCGCCCGGTCCGGTCGACCACGATGGTGTGCTCGACGGTGCTGACCTTGGCCCGGGCCGTGCGCAGCGTCTCCAGCAGCGGGATGATCTTGCCGCGCCGGTAGGACGCGTCCAGCACGAGCACGACCTTGACCCGCGCCGCCTCCAGCCGGGACAGCACCGCGTCCGGGCCGAACCCGGAGAACAAGATGGTGTAGATGGCGCCGATCCGGTTGCACGCGTGCACGGCGGTGAACGCCTCGACCGCGTTCGGCATGTAGATCGCGACCACATCGCCCTTGGTCACCCCGAGCGAGACCAGCGCGCCGGCCAGCCGGGCGACCTCGTCGGCCAGTTCGGCGTAGGTGACGGCGCGGATGTCGCCGGGCTCTCCCTCGGCGATGACCGCGGTCCGCCCCGCGGTAGCCGGATCCTCCGCCCAGCGGTCCACGCAGTTGTCGGCCACGTTCATCTGGCCGCCGGCGAAGTAGGTGAAGTCCCCCAGCTCACCGGTCCGGACCGTGTCCCACGGCCGCGTCCAGCGCTGCTGCTCGGCCACCCAGACCCAGTAGGCGTCCGGGCTCTCGGCGTGCCGGGCCCGGGCCGTACGCAGCAGCTCGGCCTGGGCGGCCGAGCGCCACTGCTCGCGCAGCGGCTGCAGCGGGGTGGCGAGCAACTGGCTGAGATTGTCTGCCATAGACATCCTCCTAGACCGGGCTGATGTGATGGTGCCGTCGCCGCGGGGAGCGGGTCCAGCTGTCGGCGTCGGCCAGCCGGGCGATGAGCTCATCGCGCAGGTCGCCGGGCTCCACAACCGCGTCGACCACAAGCTCGCTGGCCGGCCGGAGCAGGTCGAGGTCGGCGCGCTGCTCGGCCAGGCGTGCGTCGAGGTAGGCGGCGCGGGCATCCGGATCGCTGATCTCGGCGATCTTCTTCGCGTACATGGCGTTCACCGAGGCCTCGGCGGCCATCGGCGCGACCGTCGCGGTGGGCAGCGCGATCGAGGCCCGCGGGCCGAACCCGGGCGCGCACATGGCGTAGTAGCCGGCCGCGTAGCTCTTGCGCAGGATGACCGAGAACTTCGGCACCTCGGCGCTGGCCATGGCGGTGAGCATCTTGGCGCCGTGGCGGATGATGCCCTGCCGCTCCACGGCCGCGCCGACCATGAAGCCGGGCACGTCGTGCAGGAAGATCAGCGGGATGTTGAAGGCGTCGCACATGGTGATGAAGCGGGCCGCCTTGTCGGCGGAGTCCACGAAGATCGCGCCGCTGCGCACCTGGGACTGGTTGGCCACGATCCCGACGACCCGCCCGTCCAGCCGGGCCAGGCCGACCACGATCTCCTGCGCCCAGCGCGCCTTGATCTCGAAGAACGAGCCGGCGTCGACCAGCCCATCGATGACCTCGCCGACGTCGTAGCCAACCGACTCGGCGGCCGGGATCACGCTCGACCAGTCGGCCCGGGCCGGGGCGGCGGGAACCGCCTGCGGGGGCCGCTGCTCCCAGCTGGCGGGGAGGTAGGAAAACAGCAGCCGGGCGGCGGCGATGACCTCCCAGTCCGAGCTGAACACCTCATCGGCGCAGCCGGACACGGTGGCGTGCATGATCGCGCCGCCCATCTCCTCCAGCGTGGTCAGCTCGCCGGTCACCTTCTCCGCCACCCGCGGGGAAGCCAGGTACATCGAGGCGTTGCCCTCGACCATGCCCACCCAGTCGGTGAAGGCCGGCATGTACGCCCCGCCCGCCGCGGACGGGCCGAGCAGGCAGCAGATCTGCGGCACCCGGCCGGACAGCGCGATCTGGAGCTGGAAGATGGCCGACGCGCCGCGGTGGTCGGAGAAGAACCCGAGCTGCTCGGTCAGCCGGCCCCCCGCCGAGTCGACCAGGTAGATCACCGGCAGCAGGTCGCGGTCGGCCCGCTCCAGGATGCGGACCTGCTTCTCACATGTCAGCTTGCCCCACGACCCGGCCTTGACGGCGAAGTCGTGCGCGATCACGGCCACCGGCCGGCCATCGATGCGGCCCACGCCGGTGCGCACCCCGTCGGCCGGCATGCCGTCGGCGTAAGCATTGGCCAGCAGGCCGTCCTCACGCCAGCTGCCCGGGTCGAGCAGGGCGGCCAGCCGGTCGGCCACCGGCAGCTTGTCCGGCCAGCGGCTGGGGTCGTTGCCCTGCCGGGCCGCGGCGATGGCGGCCCGGATCGCGCCGGCCCCACCCCCGCCCCCGCTCCCGGGGGCGTCCTGTTCGCCGGATGTCTGTGGCGCCTCGGCTTCGGCGGCTGTCACCTGGGCAGTTCCTTGGCCAGGATCTCGAGCTGGATCTCGTCGGTCCCGCCGCCGATCCGCAGCACCCGGGCATCGCGGAAGTGCCGGGCCACCTGGGTCTCCTCCAGGAAGCCGGCCCCGCCGAAGAGCTGGACGCACTCGTCGATGATGTGGTTCGCCGCGATCGCGGCGTGGTACTTGGCGATGGCGACCGACCGGCCGGTCCCGGGATGGCCGGCATCCAGCCGGGCCGCCGCCCGGTAGGTGAGCACCCGGGCCGCCTCGAGCTCGACGGACAGCGCGGCCAGCCGGTGCCGGGTCACCTGCAGGCTGATCAGCGGCGAGCCGAACACCTCGCGGTCCCGGGCGTAGGCCGTGGCCAGCGCCAGGCACTCCTCGGCGTGCCCCACGCCCATGGCGGCCAGGGTCAGCCGTTCCAGCTGGAAGGCGGCCATGATCTGCTGAAAACCCCGGTTCTGGTCGCCGAGCACGGCGTCGGGGGGGACCAGGCAGTCGGCCAGGATCACCTCCCGGGTGTCCGAGGCGTGCCAGCCCATCTTGCGCAGCGGCTGCCCCACGGACAGCCCGGGGTTGTCGGCGTCGACGATGAACGTGGTGATGCCGCCGTGCCCGGCCGGCCCGGTGCGGGCGGCGACCACGAACACGTCGGCGATCCCGGCGTTGGTGATGAACATCTTGGTGCCGTCGATCCGGAACCCCCCGCCGTGCGGGGTGGCGCGGGTGGTGATGCCGGCCACGTTGGAGCCGGTGCCCGGCTCGGTGACCGCGATCGCGGCCACCTTCTCCCCCGCGATCACGCCCGGCAGGTACCGCGCGCGCTGCTCCGCGGTGCCGAAGCGTGCGATGTGCGGCGCCGCCATGTAGCCGCTGACCAGCGCGGTGACGGCGATACCGCCGCTGGCCCTGGCCAGTTCCTCGGACAGCACCATCATGGCCAGCGCGTCGCCCCCGCCGCCGCCGTCTTCCTCGCCGATGGCCAGCCCGAGCAGGCCAGCGCTGCCCATCTCCTTGAGCAGGGACGCGGGCGGGCGGCCCGCCTCCTCGGCCTCATCGACCACCGGCCGGACGTACCGGTCGACAAAGGCCCGGACGCTGGCCCGGAAATCCTCGTGGTCGCGGTCAAGTTCCCAGGTCGTAGCCGCGTTCATGAACGCTCTCCTCGCGAAACCCTGGCTGCCGCCTACTAATGAACATTCATTAGTACCGTAGGCTACTACGCGTGGACCGGTCAACCAGCACCAGCCGGGGCACGGTACTCGACGCGGCGTGCCTGCTCTTCGCCGAGCGCGGCTACCGGGGCACCTCGATGAGGGACATCGCCGAGACCCTCGGGGTGCGGGCGCCGAGCCTGTACAACCACGTCACCTCCAAGCAGGAGATCCTGCTCGCCATCATGGAGGCGGCCATGGACCGGGCACTGTTTGCCCAGGAAGAAGCCCTGGACGGGGTGACGGAGGTGTCCGAGCAGCTCCGCCGGGCGACCGAATCGCTGGTGCTGGACTTCCTGCGCTTCCCGGCCGAGGTGACCGTCTGCAACACCGAGGTCCGCAGCCTGGAGCCCGCCAACCGGCTGGCCATCGTGGCCAAGCGCGATCAGTACGCGGCCCGGGTGCGCCAGATCATCGAGCGGGGCTGCCGGGACGGGCGGTTCCGCACCCCGACGCCGGAGATCGCGGCCTTCGCCGTGCTGGAGATGGGGAACAGCGCCAAGTCATGGTTCCGCCCGAGCGGCCGCTACCCGGACAGCTTCGTGGCCGGGGCGTACGGGGAGTTCGCGCTGCGGGTGGTGGGATGCGGTGAACCAGCCCGTTCGGCCTGAAAATCGTGACCCGAACGGGCGGGGTTCGTGCGCCGCCGCAGTTACAGGCCGCAGTTACCCGCCGCTGGGCTTCGGCGCCGAGCAGGAGATCTTGGGGTTCAGCCCCACGTAGTTCAGCGGGCCGGCGGCGATCGTCAGGGCCATCGTGGCGCCCTGCGTGCAGTTCAGGTTCCTGCTGCTGAAGTAACCACGCTGCCCGCACGCGGCGGCTCCGATGATGAGCCAGATAAACAGGATGACCGTCCCCTTGCTCATTTCTCCTCCGGACGCCCGTCCACGGCGGCCTGGCCGCGAGCTTGCCGCGATATTAGCCCCTCTATCCCGATATCCGAGGTAGCCGCGCCGGTTGCAGGGTGATCCGGGCCCGCCGGGAGCGGTACCGTCAGCAGATGGGCGGCAGTCAAGTGAGCCGGGCACCCCGGCCGTTCGCTGAGCGGTGCAGCTACTTGCTGGAGCCGAAGAACTGGCTCATCGTCACCATGGCCCTGGTCGGCGCGCGTACCGACGGCCTGGCCGGAGCCGGCTGGGGCCTGCTGGCGGCGCTGTTCGTGGCCGTGCTGCCCACCGTGTTCGTCGACTACGGCATCAGGCGCGGGCGGTTCGAGGACCGCAACGTGGGCGACCGGCGGCCGCGCCTGCTGCTGCTGGCCTTCATCACCGCGTCGGTGGCGGCCGGGCTGATCCTGCTGGTCACGCTCGGTGCGCCGCGTCTGCTCACCGGGTACCTGGCGTTCATGCTGGCCAGCGTGGCCGTGCTCGCCCTCATCACCACGGTGTGGAAGATCTCGATCCACTGCGCGGTCGCGTCGGGGTCGGTGGCCATCCTGGCCCTGATCTACGGCCCGTTCGTGCTGCCCGCCTATCTGCTGGTGGCGCTGCTGGGCTGGTCCCGGGTGGCGCTGGGCGATCACACCACCGCGCAGGCGGTCGGCGGCACCGTGCTCGGCGCTGCCGCGGCCGCGGTCGCCTACGCGGTGCTGGCCCCGTAAGCTCCTCCCCCGCCCGCCGGGCCCTCACCAGCCAGCCCCTCACCAGCCGGGCCCTCGCCGGCCAGCCCCTCACCAGCCAGCGCGGTGGCGAGCTCGCGAGTGCGGCCCAGCAGACGCGCCAGGAGAAGCGGGTTCATGTAGTCGTCGTACCGCACGATCTCGCCGTCACGGACCCGGATCACACCCAGCGCCGTGTGCTCGTACGGCGCGCCGGCCGCCTTGGACCAGCCGTGGTGGGTGATCTCGGTGACGACGACCTCGGGGTCGTCGGTCTGGCGGACGACTGCCTCCACGCCCGCCATGTCGAGCAGGTCGCGGGCCCCGCTGAGCTGGCCGAACCAGGCCCGGATGGTCTCGCGGCCGCGCAGTTCGGCGGGCTGGCCAGGCATGCCGAACGGGTAGGTGAGCACCCCGTCCGCGGCGAACAGGTCGGCGAACTCGACGCCTTCCCCAGCGACCATCAGGCGGACCTGCTCGGCGACCTCGCGTGGGCTCCGGGACATGACATGCCTCCTACAATTGGAACGGTGACCCCGCTTAGACTATACGGAACCATCGCCCCGGTTAGCAATCATGGCTGAGGCCGCGACCGGCCGGCCGCTGCGCGCGGACGCGGCCCGGAACCGGGAGAAGGTCCTGCGAGCCGCGCGGGAGGCGTTCGCCGAGTCCGGGTACGGCGTGCCGCTGGATGAGATCGCGGTGCGAGCCGGGGTCGGCCCCGGCACCGTCTACCGGCACTTCCCGGCCAAGGAGGCGCTGTTCGAGGCCGTGGTGACGTCCCGGATCGAGGACCTGATCGCCGACGCCAGGAGCCGGGCCGGGGCCGCCGACCCGGGTGCCGCCTTCTTCGGATTCCTGGCCCGGCTCGCGGAGGAGTCCGCGGCCAAGCGCGACCTGCCCGACGCGATCTCGATCACGGGCTCGCTGCGCCAGGACCTGTTTGCCGCGCTCGACGTGCTGCTGCGGCAGGCCCAGGAGGCAGGCGAGGTGCGCCCCGAGGTCGGCACGGCCGACCTCATCGCGCTGCTGAAAGGCATGTTCGCCAGCCTGGCGGGCAGCACCGACCCGGCCCGGCGGGACCTGGTGTCCACCGTGCTGGCCGATGGGCTGCGCCCGCCCCAGCCGGGCCGCACCAGGTAATGTACTGGTTCTGCGCCGATTGACTGGTATATGCAGGAGGATCCGAGATGGGAAAGGCATTCGCGGATCGCTGGGGGGTTCCCGTCCGGGCCGGCAGCGCCGACGCGGTGGCGCTGTTCGACACGGCCGTCGAGGAGCTGGCCGCGCTGGCCGGCGACCCGGTCGGCACTGCCGATGCGGCGGTGGCGGCCGACGACAGCATGGTGCTGGGGCACATCTACCGCGCTTACCTGCAGCTGTACGGGACCACACCGGACGGCGTGGCCGCGGCCGGGGAGATTCTGAAGCGGCTGGACGAGACGGTCATGGGCGAGCGCGAGGTGCATCACATGCACGCCGCCCGGGCCTGGGCCGAGGGCAACTGGGAGGCCACCACCCGCTCGCTGGAGCGGGCCCTGCTGTGCCACCCGCGCGACCTGCTGGCTCTCAAGGTCGCCCAGGACCTCTACTTCTTCCTCGGCAACCGGCTCGAGCTGCGCGACACCGCCGCCCGGGTGCTGCCCGCCTGGCCGCGGGACCTGCCGGGCTGGGGGTACGTGCAGGGCATCTACGCGTTCGGCCTGGAGGAGAACGCCGACTACCGGCGGGCCGAGGCGCGGGCCAGGGCCGCGCTCGAGCACAACCCGAAGGACGTCTGGTCGGTGCACGCGATGGCCCACGTCTTCGAGATGGAGGGCAGCCAGCGGGCCGGCGTCGACTTCCTCACCTCCACCGCCCCGGACTGGGCGCCGAGCTTCTTCGCGATCCACAACTGGTGGCACCGCGGGCTGTACCACCTGGAGCTGGGCGAGATCGGCGAGGCGCTGGCGCTGTACGACGACCCCATCCGTGTGGGCCGCTCCACCGAGTGGCTGGACGTGGTGGACGCCGCCGCGCTGCTGTGGCGGCTGAGCCTGTTCGGCGTGGACGTGACCGAGCGGGCCGAGCAGCTCGCGGCCGATATCGACGACCTGGTCGCCAGCCCGGTGTACATCTTCAACGACTGGCACGCGGTGATGGCGTTCAGCCTGGCGGGAGACAGTGAGCGGACCGAGCGGATCATCGCCTCGAACCGGCACCTGGCCGCGCCGACCAACAAGGGCGCGGCCGAGAGGGCCGGCCTGGACCTGCTCGAGGCGTTCGGGGCATTCGCCGCCGGCCGGCCCGACCGGGCCATCGACCTGCTCATCGACATCCGGCCGCGGGCCAGCGCGGTGGGCGGCAGCCACGCGCAGCGGGACGTCATCGACCTGACCCTGATCGCCGCCGCGGCCCGGGCCGGGGACGATGGCCTGGCCCGGGCGCTGGTTACCGAGCGAGCGGCCCGCAAGCCGTCCGCCGAGGCCTCCGCCCGCCGGCTGGTCGCCGAGAACGGCGGCTCGCCCGACGCCCTGCGCTGGTAGGCACGAGACGGCCGGCCAGCCAGGTCCGGAACCCTTTTCTGTCACCCGCTGGGGCGGATTAGGCGCGAGGCGGCACACGGTAATCCACGCGCCGCGCCGTCAGCGCATAAACAAAATGCCGTCCATTCGCATTAGCTCAGAAACGACAGCAGCGGGCGGCCGACGGCCTCCAGGCGCAGCGATACCCAATTGTTACCCCTCGCGGCCACGGGGTTTTGTGGTGGCCGGATTACGCTGGGTGCCTTGTGGAAGACCTGTGCATAAGGAAGTGGAAAACCTGCCGAGCGTGCGGATAAACGGCCATTTTCTGTGGAAAGAACTGTGGATAGCGGAAATTAAAAAATAAGCTCGCCCGGAACCTTGCGCGGCGCTGGCCGGGGAATGTACAAATGCATTCACCGTTGGAAACGGGTATCAACCGGAGGCAACTCCGGGACGTGGGAGGAGCCGGACAACCGGGGCCTAGCGCGGATGCCTGGCACTGGCGGGTGGTCCGCAGTGCCAGGAAGGCCAGGCGACTGGCCGACTCTGGCGCGGCACGACCGGGCACGGTCCCCTCCATCTCATACGTGGAGGGGACCGTGTCGTATTCAGCCCGGCATAAGCGTTTTGGCCTCAGCAGGCGCGCCCGCAAGGAGCAGACCGCGGATCGCGCGGCCGCCATGCCCGTTACCGAGACGGAGTTCGCGCCGCAGCCGCTGCGGGAGCGGCCGGCCGATCCGCACAAGCCGGCCAGGCAGGGGCGGCACGCTTCCTGATCCTGGGCCAGTATTCCTGGGTCAGTGGACCGCAGCGGGCGGTGGCTGCCAGTATCTCCAGCCCGGGTGGACGCGGATCAGCCGGGAGGGACCCGGCGGAGCGGCGGCCAGCTGCGCCTTCGGATACAGCGCCAGCCCGCTGGGCACCGGCTCCCACCAGCGCTGACGCCGGAACAGGCGGCTGAACATCTCCGGCGGCCGGCAGGCGGGCCCGAGCACGAGCTCGGCCGGGGCGGGCTGGTCCGGCCGCTGCCACCGGAAGTCACCGGAGACGCGCAGCACCGAACCGCGGTTCGGCAGGGCGGCGTGCGGGGTCAGGCAGTGGAAGATGATCACGTCGCCCGGCCGGTAGCTGGTCGTCGCCCAGCCGGGCTCGGTGCCCGCCAGCGGCCGCGGGCGGACGGGCGGCCCCAGGTGACCGCCGGGACGGACGGCCAGGCCGCCGATCCGGGCCGGGATCTCCATCAGCGGCACCCAGCTGGTCAGCATGTCCTGGACACCGGACACCCCGTAGTCGTAGTGGATGTACCGGCCCCGCGGGCGGGACCGGGGCCGCTCGGGATAGACGGCGCGCAGCACCTTGGCCGGGTAGGAGAATGCCCCGGGCCCGAGGACCCCCCGGACCACTTGCCGCAGCGGCGCCAGGTACGGCACCTGGTTGAACTCCGGGCCGGAGATGGCCGCGCGGAACGCCGGATCGCCTAGCGCGTCGATCGAGTTCACGGCGCGCGGCTCGATGGACGGTACCGCCTGCTCGTCGACCCAGCCCCCGGCCCGCAGCCGGGCCAGCACAGCCTGGCCAACGGCCAGGACCTGGTGCGCGGGAAGCAGGCCACGGAAGAACAGGTAACCCTCGTCGGCCAGCCGCCGCCGCAGGCCACCGGAGTCAGCTATGACAGATGCGGAATCGGCCAGCTCATCCACACCGCCACTGTAAACCCGGGCCGGGAGCACCTCGGCTTTCTCAAGGTGAACTCCCAGCGGGAAAACAGGGCTAGTCCGGTGCCATCACCCTGGCGCCGGGATACGAGCCGTCCTGCTTTTTGGCGATCCAGTGATCGCCGCGTTTCTCAAATGCGCGCTTTAGCTCGGTGTACGCCTCCCGGTAGGCCTGATCGCCCTCACCGTGGGCCCGCACTGCGCGCTCGTAGGCACCGATGAAGGCCTCTTGCACTTCGGTGGATGACCGCTGGAGCGTACCTGGCAGCTCACCGGCCCCTTTCTGGCCGCGCCTCGACGTCTTCTGCATATGTCCCTTCCTGGAGGAGATAGTGAATCAGTTCACAAGCTGCCCACGAAGCGGGCAGCTTTCTTTCCTGCCGGATTGGGGGTCCGGTAGACGGCGGGCCGACCACGGTCATCGTCGCCGGGGTCACCCCGGGCGGCGCCGCGATCATGCCGCGTGCTCGGGCGCGCTGGTCAGGTAGGTGGCGCTGACATCCTCGTCGCCATGCTCGCCGACGGCCTGGTCGAGCCGCTGGGCGATCGCGTCGAGCAGGGGCAGGTCCAGTCCGTGCTGCCAGGCCGCGTCACTGGCCAGGGCGGCGTCCTTGGCCGCGAGCCGCAGGCGGAACGACGGCGTGAAGTCACGCCGGGTCATCGCCTGCCCCTTCATCCGCAGGTAGGGCAGGTCCAGCGGGCCGTCCGCGATGGCCTGGAAGAACAGCGCGGGGTCGAGGCCGAAGCCCTCGGCCAGCGCGATCGTCTCCGCCCCGGCCTCGACCACGGCCAGCACCCAGCTGTTCGCGACCAGCTTGAGCTTGGTTCCGGCACCGGCCTCGCCGGCGTGGATGGTGCGGTGGCCGACGGCGTCAAAGACCGGCTGGACGCGCGGGCGGGCGTCGGCCGGCC
The DNA here is from genome assembly GCA_049284535.1 of Streptosporangiaceae bacterium. GTDB lineage: Bacteria > Actinomycetota > Actinomycetes > Streptosporangiales > Streptosporangiaceae > Palsa-504. The sequence continues at coordinate 5,009 of JBAPYC010001391.1, read as the reverse complement.
CGGACTCCAGCACCACCAGCTGGCCCTGCTCGGCCGGCTGGCGGGTGCCGAGTACGGGCGCGTCCACGAAGCCGACTCCGTTCTGGCTGGCCAGCCCGGCGCACCACTCGGTGGCGTCCTCGCCGATCGTGCTCATCTGCAGCCAGATGGGACGTTCGGGCTGGTCGCTCTCGGACATGACGGTCAGGGCCCCGTCATCGCACTCCATCGCGGCCAGGACCGCGTCGGCGTCGGACAGCATAGTCAGGACGATGCCCGCGTCGCGGGCCGCGTCGGCGGGACTATGCGCGATGTAAACGCCGTCGCCGGTCAGCGGCTCGGCCTTATCACGGGAACGGTTCCAGGCCCGGACCTTGATGCCGGAGCGGGCGATATTGCCCGCCATGGCGAAGCCCATCGTCCCGCCGGCGCCGAGCACGGCAACCGTCTCCGCGGTCCCCGTGCCGCGCTCAGGGGATGTCCCGTCGTGCGTCATATGAGTGTCCCCTTCGCCTTTCGGGGTCGAACAGCCCCTGTGTCGGTTACCCATGGCGACCAGGGCTACACCTGGCTGGGGCCGCGGGCACGAGATTCACCCGCGAACCGCCGGGTAGAGGCGGGCCGTGACCACGTTGACCAAGCTCAGGGACAGTGCGGCTGAATGCACGCGGTGCGACCTGTACCAGCGCGCGACGCAGACCGTTTTCGGGGAGGGCAAGGCCGGGGCTCCCATGGCGCTGATCGGCGAGCAGCCAGGTGACCAGGAGGACAAACAAGGCCATCCGTTCGTCGGCCCGGCGGGGCGTCTGCTGGACCGGGCACTGGCGGAGGCCGGCATCGACCGGGATGACGTGTACGTGACCAACGCGGTCAAGCACTTCAAGTGGACCGAGCGGGGCAAGCGCCGGATTCACCAGCGCCCGGCCGCCGGGGAGATCAGAGCCTGCAGGCACTGGCTGGAGGCGGAGCTCGAGGCGGTCCGGCCCCGCCTGGCGGTGCTGCTGGGCGCGGTCGCCGGGCAGGCCGTGTTCGGATCGGCGTTCCGGGTCGGCGACCACAAGGGCATGGCCGAGGAGGCGTCGCTGGGACCATGGCACGGGTTGGTGGTCAGCACCATCCACCCCTCGGCCGTGCTGCGCGGACCCGACGCGCAAGCGCGGGACCGCGCCTACGCCGGGCTGGTCGAGGACCTCGGGCTGGCCCGGGAGACCGTGGCCGGGGCGGACCGGGCACGATGAGCGTGGCGCCGGCCCGGAGCGGCGAGTTCGCGCCGATCGAGTCCTACGGGGTCATTGGGGACGGCGAATCGGTGGCGCTCGTTGCGCGCGACGGAGCTATCGACTGGTGGGCGGCGCCGGCGATGGACTCGCCGCCATTGTTCGCGGCCCTCCTCGACCCCCGCGACGGCGGCTCCTTTACCCTCGAGCCAGCCGTCCCGTACGAGGTCAGCCGGCGCTACCTGCCGGGCACCAACGTGCTCGAGACCACCTTCACCACGGACGACGGCGTGGTCAGGGTCATCGACTCGCTCAATCAGGATGCCAACGGCCTGCTCCCCTGGGCCGAGCTGGCCCGGGACATCCGGCCCGCGAGCGGCCAGGTACCGATGCGCTGGCGGGTCGCGGCCGGCACGATGTTTCATCAGGTGCGGCCGTGGGCCAGGATCCGGGACGTGCCGGTCCTGCACGCCGGTGACCTGATGGTGCTGCTGGTCACCGAGCGGGCCGGGCGGCCGAAGGCGGGACTGGGCGAGCTCAGCGGCCAGTTCACCGCCCGGGAAGGCCGGAACTCCCTGCTCACGCTCGTCGCCGCCGACCACGCGCCGCTGGTGCTGCCCTCGGCCGCAGACGTCCGCGAGCGCCGGGAGGATACCGAGGAAGCCTGGCGCAAGTGGTCTGGCAGCGTGCCCTACACCGGCGCGGACCGCGAGGTCGTGATCCGCAGCGCGCTCGCGCTCAAGCTGCTGACCTACGCGCCCACGGGAGCCATGGCGGCGGCCGCCACCTCCTCGCTGCCCGAACGAGTCGGCGGTGACCGCAACTACGACTACCGGTACGGCTGGATCCGCGACACCTCGTTCGTGCTCGAATCGTTCATCGGGCTCGGGCTGTTCCAGTCCGTTCAGGGCACGCTGGCCTGGATGCTGCGCTGCATCGAGTCCACGGCACCGGAGATCCACCCGTTCTACGGGCTGCATGGGCACGTGCCCGACACCGAGACCGAGCTGCGGCTGCGCGGCTATCAGGACTCCAGTCCGGCCCGGGCCGGCAACCGGGCCACCGGGCAGCCGCAGTGGGGCTCCTACGGGGACCTGCTCGAGTGCGTATGGCTGGCGGTGGACCGGGCCGGTGCACACCTGGATCCAGCTAGCGCCGACCTGCTCGGCCAGCTCGGCAACCACGTCTGCGACATCTGGACCAAGCCGGACTGCGGCATCTGGGAGCTCGACGAGCGGCAGCACAACACGTTCTCCAAGGTGGGCTGCTGGGTGGCCCTGGACCGGCTGATCAAGCTGGCCCGGCGAGGGCAGGTCTCCGACCGAGACGCGGACCGGTGGCAGGCCGAGCGGGGCGCCATCCGGGCCTGGGTCGACGAGAACTGCTGGTCCGACACCAAGCACAGCTACGTGGGCCACGCCGGTTCGGACAACCTGGACGCGTCGCTGCTGCTGCTCGCGCGGACCGGGTTCACCGGCGGCCGGGACCGGCGGTTCGCCCAGACGATCCGTGCCATCCGGGCCGAGCTCGCCGACGGTCCGCTGCTGTATCGCTTCAGCGGCGCCAAGGAGTTCGAAGGTGCCTTCGTGGCGTGCTCGTTCTGGCTGGTCGACGCGCTGGTCCGCAACGGGCGCGCCGCCCAGGCCCGCAAGCTCTGGCGCGAGCTCCTCGCGCACACCAGTGACCTGGGCCTGCTGGCGGAGGAGATCGATCCGGCCACCGGCGCTTTCCTCGGCAACCTGCCGCAGGGCCTGTCGCACCTGGCCCTGCTCAACGCGGCCTCGCTGCTCCAGCGGTGACCGGCCGCCCGGAACCAGTGTTCACTGCCGGAGCTGCCCGTTTGAGCGGCCGCGGGCGGGGAACCCGGTGGGCTCAGGGTAATTTCAGGCGGCAGGTGCCCCTGGGTCCTGAGGAAGGGGGTGCGCCATGGCGCTAGCCGACTTCATCCGGGTGCACAAGTTTCTCAGCGGCATCCGCTATCCGGCCACCAAGCAGCAGCTGATGGAGCGTGCTCGCGACAACCAGGCCGACGAGGAGACGCTCGGCGTGCTGTCCGAGATGCCCGAGGGCGAGTACAGCGGGCCGAACGAGCTGAGTCACGTTATCGCGGGCGACTGAGACAGACGGCTGAGACAGGCGGCTGGGGCGCGGTACCCGGGCAGCCTCACCGGATGACCAGGGAGGCCAGCGCAACGACGGGGAGTGCCGATGACCAGCCAGGTAGCCGGTCAGTGCAGCGCCAACTCGCCAAGGGCGGCCAGCAGCGCCAGGCCAGCCACCAGCCAGGTAACCTGCTCACCGACCAGGCCGCTGTGCAGGCGGCGCAGCCATCCGGTGCTGGCGGCCAGTGCCCGCCGGAGCCGCGCGGCCCGCCGGTCCAGGGCGATGCCCGCCACGCAGAGCGCGGCCAGCACCTGGCCCAGGTCAGTGAGGACACCCCCCGCCGACGCCGCGGGGGCGGCCGGGACGACGATCCTGCCTCCCGTGGCAATAGACCCGTTGTTGGTGCCAAGCACTGCCGCTGCGTAGGCCGCCCGGTTCGAGAAGGCCGCCGCGGCGGCTGCGGCATGTTCCTCTATGCCGGATGTCAGCCCAAGCCCCAGCCCGATCGCGAGCAACGCCAGCGGCGGCAGCACCATGGTCAGCGGCACGCGACGCTGCTGCCCTGACCGCTCCGGCCTGTCCTGCGCCTGTTCCGCACCAGCCGTATCGGATCGGCCCTCGGCCTCTTCCCCCGGGTCATCCGCGGTACCAGTGTCTGTTCGCGGACTCTGGATATCTCCCCAGCCCAGCCAGATCCGTGCCGCGGCCCGCAGCACGGCTCCGCTGGAGGCGATAACGGACAGCGCGATCACGATTTCCAGCCACGGCAGGCCAGCCTGGTCCGCCGCCTCTACCAGCAGCGCGTGCCCGTCCGAGGACACGAAGGGCGGCAAGTCGGCCAGGACCAGCGCACCCAGCACGATCGTGACGCCGGTGACCGCTAGCCCGCGGCCACGGCCGCGCAGCTTGGTCTCGCTGACGCTGGCTCGCTGATGCTGCAAGACGCCGACGCCGAGGAACAGCGCGGACTTGGCCAGGCCGTCGCCGATCACCAGCAGCGACGCGCCCGCTAGGCCCAGCGGGGTTAGCAGGCCGGCCCCTATCAGGTAGATGCCGAGGTGGCTCATGGTGACAAAGGCCAGCATCCGCTTCAGGTGATGCTGGGCCAGTGCCATGACCGCCCCAACCACCGCTGTGAGGATCCCGAACCCGACCAGCACCACCCGCATCCGCGGCCCAACCCCGCCGGCCAGACCGGAGAAGACCGTGTCCCACACGCGGATCAGGGCGAACAGTCCGAGCTCGCTCATTACCCCGGCGAACAGCACGCATACTGGGGTCGGCGCCGAGCCGTAGGCGTCGGGCAGCCAGAAGTGGAAAGGAACGACCGCGGCCTTGACCAGAAATCCGCCGGCCAGGAGCGCGAACGCCACCACCACCAGCCCGTCGGCGTGCCGCCCGGCCAGGGCTTGCCCGATCTGGGCCAGGTTCAGCGAGCCGGTGCGCGCGTAGAGGAGTCCGATCCCCATCAGGACGGACATGCCCCCGAGGCTGTTGGTGACCGCGAAGTTGATCGCTCCTTGCAACGGCCCGGGATATCCGGCGTTGTAGCCGGTGAGCGCGAAGGCGGACACGGCGACCAGTTCGAACGCGACGAACAGGTTAAACAGGTCGCCGGTGAGGCAGAAGTCGACGCTGGCGGCCAGGAAGATCAAGACCAGGGCGTGGTGGCGGCCCCGGTCGCTGTCGAAGTACCGCCAGCAGTAGACC
>JBAPYC010001390.1:0-5346 GCA_049284535.1 Streptosporangiaceae bacterium | reverse complement strand
CGCCCGACCTGGTCCTCGTGCGCGCCGTCCCCGGGCCGGCCGGCCACGCCGCGCTGGCCCGCCACATCGCCCGGAACCGCGACAACGTCAACCGCCCCGTGGTGCCGGCGGCGCTGGTGAACTTCGGTGAGTCGGCCAACTTCCCGATGCTGCTCGGCGGCATCGTGGCGCTGTGCGGCCTGGCCACGCTCGGGCATCTGCTCGTGGTCAGCGTGGCCCGGCGGCGCACCGAGAACAGGCTGCTCGCGGCCCTCGGCATGGTCCGGCGCCAGCTGGCGGCGATCGTGTTCTGGCAGGCCAGCACCGTCGCGGTCGTGGCCATCGTGCTTGGTATCCCGCTCGGCATCGCCGCCGGGCAGGCCATCTGGCGCGCGTTCGCCATCAGCCTCGGCGTGGTGCCGGTCCCGGTCGTGGCGGCCTGGCCCATCGTGGCCCTCGCCGCCGGCGGCCTCCTGGTCGCCAACGCCTTCGCCGCCATCCCCGCGCTGACCGCCACGCGTTCGCGCCCCCGCCAGCTGCTCCGCACCGAGTGAGCAAGCACCCGCCTGCTGCCAGCCCATGCGCATCGGTGACAGGATGAGCTGGACGACACCGCGCATTCGCAGGAGGCCAGCATGACTACTCCGCCGACCCACGGGGGCCGCGAAATCGAGGAGGGACGCCAGGAAGACCTGGGCGCCCCGCGGCCGGAACACGGTCCGCGCGAGGACAACGAGAGCGGCGACTGGGACAGCAACGAGCTGCACGCCGCGGGCCAGACCTGTGCGCGCTGCGGGCAGGTCATCGAGCCCAGCCAGGATGTCCGCCGCCTGGTCAACGGCCAGTGGGTGCACGAGGTGTGCCCGGCCTGAGGCACCCGGGGCTGGCCCTTCTGGGCTGGCGGGCAAGCTGCACGCCCGTTCGGCCCTATTTTTCCCGAACGTGCTGCATCAAGCTAGGCTCGCCCGGTCGATGATGCGGCGGCTACGTTTCGCTGGCCGCGCTGGTGCTTGCCTTCCACCCGCTGGGCCTGCCCTGGGATCTTCTAGCTCCCGCGCAGAACCTGCGACGTCAGCCGCATTGAAGCCCGGCCTGCGGGTAGGCGGCCCCCCCGGAACGCGGCCAGGCGGCAGGGCCGGCCCGGTGAGCAGAAGGAGGACGGCGTGAGCGAGTTCAGCGACCTGGAGAAGAAGGCCGAGGACTATGTAGAGGAGCATCCTGAGCAGGCCGACAAGGCCGTCACCGAGGTAACGGGGATAGCCGAGCACGACACCGACCACCAGCACGACGACCAGATCGACCGTGCCGTCGACGCCGCGGAGAAGCACATCGGCCAGGGCCAGGACCAGGACCAGTCAGGCAACCAGAAATAACCAGCGTCAGGTCCCGCAGCTGGTGATCCGGATGAGGCGGTCAGCGCGTCCGGGGGCGGCTCGGCGGTTGCTGAACGGTCCGGCTTGACCAGGTCCTACAGGCTGAGATGAACGCGAAGCGCTTGGTCGAGTTCGGTGATGAGCGCCGCGGGCAATTGACCGACACGCGCGCCAATCCGCTCGACAGCCACCGTGCGCATCTGCTCGGCCTGAGCTTTGGAGTCTCGGGTCAATCCGGTCTGGCCTGCTGGCAGCAGGACCTGGAAGGGGTAGATGCGTGCGACGTTTGATGTCACCGGTACGACGGTGATCACGCCCCGCCCGAGGCGGGTTGCCGTGGCGTTGGCCGCGTCATTGCTGACCACGACCGCAGGGCGGGTCTTGCTGGCTTCTGATCCGCGGGCAGGATCAAGGTTTACGGTGACGATCTCGCCGCGGCGCATGTCAGCTTCCCAGGCCGTCCGCAGTGACGGTTTCCCACGACGTGGCATCGTCTGAGGAGGCCCAGGAATCCCATGCCTCCTCGTACGCGTCCGCGAGCTGGGCGGCTCGCAGCAGGCCGACGGCCTGGTGCAGGACCGCGGACCGGGACTGTGCGCCCTGGGTCTGCGCGTAAGAGTCGAGGAATTCGACATCGTCTTCCGGCAGGCTGACACTCACCTTCATACTCTTAAGACTACCGAACGTACCACCGAAGTAGCAAAGGTATTCTTATCAGGGGTAGGGGTGCCGCGAAAACCCACAGGCGGTTTCGTGGGTCTTCACCTTGGCTCCTGGCGGCGGACGGGCTCGTCGCTTGCCGGAAGTCCGGGTTCCCCGGTATCCGCGGCACTGGCGTCCGCGGCACTGGCGTCCGCGGCACCCTTCAGCAGCCGCAATGCGATCGGCGGGTAGATGATGACCGACAGCAGGCCGGCTGCTACGAAGGCTGCGGCGGTGGACGGCCGCAGATGGTGGGTATCGACGCCGATGATGGTAGCCACCACGATGAACGTCAGGGATGTGGCTTGCATGAAACCGGCTGCGAGGGCGGGTGCACGTCCGACGGCCCGGACGTAAAGCAGAGCCGGCAATCCCCGGACTACCAGCAGTGCCACCAGGAAGACCGGCACGTCAAGAATGGCCCGGGAGCTGTGGAACAAGGAGTCTATGGACAGACCCGCGCCAGTGCTGACGAAGAACACCGGGATCAGGAACCCGAAGCCGATCGCTTCCAGCTTGCCCTTGAGCATCTCATGGCTGGCCGCCGAGTCGCCGGTCCGGCGCAGGATGATCCCGGCCAGGAAGGCCCCCAAGATGGTGGCCAGCCCGAAGCGCTCAGCCACTACCGCGAAGCCCAGGGAGAAGGTGAGGGCCAGCCGGACCCGCAGCTGGGAGCTGGTGTTCTCCAGCCGGTGCACTACGTCGTGCAACGGCGCCCATCCCCTGATGCGCTGAGCCACCACGACAACGACCGCGGTGAGGGCGATGAAAGCGCCCAGGAGTCCCAGCTCCACCGATGGGTTGCCCGACGATGCGGAGAAGAACACGGACACCAGGACAAGCGGGGCGAGTTCTGCTAGCGAGCCTGCGGCCATCGTCAGGCGACCGAAGGCCGTCTCAGTGTGCTCGGCATCTTTCAGGATCGGCACCAGGATCCCCAGCGAGGTGGACAGCAGCGTGATGGCCACAAGCAGGCCGTCGTTGACCTGACCTGCCAGCTGGAGCCCGTAGGCGACGAGCAAGGCGAGCGCCACGGAAACGGCGAAGGCCCGGCCGGCCAGCGTGAGGACCCGGCGGTCGAACCGGCGCAGGTCGATCTCGAAACCGGCCATGAACAACAGGAAACCCAGGCCCAGGTCGGCGATCACCCGGACAGCCGCATCCAGATGCACCCAGCCGAGAACCGCGGGTCCGACCAGGACGCCTCCGAGGATTTCCAGCACCACCGCCGGCACCTTCACAGCCGGGAAAAGCCCAAGCAGCAGCGGCATCGCGATGGCCACGCAGCCGATGATCAGCAGGCTATTGAACGAGATCATGACCGGACCGGGAAAACGTATAGCTGAAAGGCGGCCGGATTCCATCCATCAGTACCTGAGGGGAGACCACGCGCCACACCTCAGATCCTTTCATCGTTCCCCCCGCAGCGCACGGCGGCACCAACCCGGGGCTCGCACCTGACGTGCTGCCCATCTGCCACGGCCGTCCCATACGTGATCAGGGCGAGCTGCGCTGACGAGATGAAAGGGACGCAGGAGAGTTCACTAGGCCAAGAGCGCTGGCCTGGCACTGCCGCCGAGACAGCACGGAAGGAATTCGTCGCGGCGAGCCCCTTCTGTGGCAGACAGTCCGCACAAGGCAGGCGAGTGACAGTTAAACCGGGATGAGCTCGATGTGGATCCCGGCTGCTTCGGCAAGTGTGCGCAGGTCGCCGGGATCAGAGGTGAGGATGTCGTCGCCGTCGGCTGCGAGGCAAACCACAGTGGCATCAATGGCGTCGGACTGGCCACTGCGGGCAAGCAGCATCCCGGCTCGCCGTGCCAACGTGTTATCGACGGGAGCGACGTCGGTGCCGGCCAGAAGCCGGGCCATGGGCGCTTGCCGGCCGCTACCGCCGCGCCAGACCTGGGCGACCACGCCGCCGCTGGTGACCGGCGGCCGTCCGGCGAGACGTTCGCGCTTAACCAGCGCGACGACATCACGGCTGTCGCGTTCGACGGCAACGAATCCTCCTGCGTCGAGCACGAGCATCAGGCAGCTCCCCGGCCGTGCTGCACCGGCCCGGGTGAGCGCTGTTCCGGATTACCCCTGACTACAGTGGCTCGTTCGCGTGCCCACCGAGCGGCGTCCCGCATCTCATCGTCGGTGATTTCCCCGTGCTCGGCCTCATAGGCGGCCAGGAATTCGTCCAGGGCCTGCAGCCGCCGGTCGTGATCGGCTTTCAGCCGAAGGGCATCATTGACCCAGGCACTTATGCTCTCGGCGTGGCCGCCAGTGACAGCCTCCTGCGCCACAGCTACCAGCTCGGCGTCCACGGACGCGGAGAGTCGCCGCTTCGTAGTCATACATTTATGCTACCTCTCGCCTACGATCGTATGAACGTCCTGATGCTCGCCACATGCTGTGGAATCTGACCGTCCGCGCCTCCGGCTACCCCTCGTCAGTTCCTTCACGGAACGGTTCCTACCGGCGTAGGTAGGTCAGGACCGCCAGGACCCGGCGGTGGTCTTCGGCTGCGGGCAGCAGGCCGAGCTTGGCGAACAGGTTCCCGACATGGGTCTCCACGGTCTTGGGCGACATGTACAGCCGGTTCGCGATCGCGTGGTTGGACCGGCCCTCGGCCATCAGGGCCAGCACGGCCAGCTCGCGTTCGGTGAGGGTTTCCAGCGGGCTGTCCCGCCGCGGCCGGGCTACCAGCCGTGAGACGATCTCCGGGTCGATGACTGACTCGCCTGCCGCCACCCGCCGGATCGCCCCGGTGAACTGGGCGATGTCGGCGACCCGCTCCTTGAGCACATAGCCGATCCCGCGCGGATCCCCGGCCAGCAGCTCAAACAAGTGCTCCGTCTCGACGTGCTGGGACAGCACAATCACGGCTGTGCCAGGCCACTTGCGGCGGATCTCCAGCGCGGCCTGCAGGCCTTCGGTGGTCTGGGTGGGCGGCATCCGGATGTCCGCGAGCACGACGTCCGGACGCGCCGAGGCGACCAGTGACAGCAGCTGCTCCGCGTCCCCGGCGGCGCCCGCCACGTCCAGGCCGGCGTCGGTCAGCACCCGGCGCAGCCCTTCGCGCAGCAGCACCGTGTCCTCGGCGATGACCACGCGCAGCTGCGCCTGATCCATCGGGCCGGAGGTCACGGACACGGAAGGTCCGCCTCGAGCCGTGTCCCGCAACCCGGCGGGCTATCCACCCGCAGCACGCCGCCCACCGACGCCACCCGGTCGGCCAGGCCCCGCAGCCCCGATCCCCCTTCGGGCCGGGCGCCGCCGGCCCCGTCGTCGCTGACCTGCA
>JBAPYC010001389.1:0-9503 GCA_049284535.1 Streptosporangiaceae bacterium | reverse complement strand
AGTGCGCCGCCCTGCCGCTGGGTCAGCGCGGCGACCAGCAATGCGCTGCGCCCGGCGTTAGCGGCGGCCTCGCGGTGCGGGACCAGATCGGGCAGCAGCCCACGGGCCACCTCGGTGTGCAACGCGGCGGGTGCGATGCAGACGACCGGCCGGATCCCCGACAGCGGCTCCAGCCGCACCATCCGGGGCAGCTCGTCCTCGGTCCAGGCGATGGTCAGGCCGCCCGCCAGGCAGGCGGCCACGTTATCCGGGTGCCCCTCCATCGCGGTGGCCAGCGCGAGCACGGCGTCGCCAGCCAGATGATCCGGCCCAGCACTACCCGGCCCAGTATTACCCGGCCCAGCATTACCCGGCCCGGCCCCGGACAGTGCCCGGGCGGCCAGGATGCCGGCCACCACGGCGGCGGCGGAAGATCCCAGGCCGCGGCCGTGCGGGATCCGGTTGACACAGCGGAGCCCGAGCCCCGGCGGCTGTCCCCCGGTTACGGCAAAGGCAGCCCGCATGGCCCGCACCACCAGGTGATTTTCCCCTGTGCCAACCAGGTCGGCGCCCTCGCCGGAGATCTCGACGGAGAGTCCTGAGTCGGTGATCCAGGCATCGACGTCGTCGTGCAGGGCAAGCGCGAGACCGAGCGCATCGAACCCTGGCCCCAGGTTGGCGCTGGTCGCGGGTACCCGGACCCGGACTGCGCGCGCTGGCCAGCCCATGAAAACTCCTTACTGGGCTCTTTAATGCCCACCGCGGCTCGCGTCCGGCACCAGAAAACCACGGCGGCCGCCGGAACATGTCTGGAAGTGAACCAAATCCGGGTCCGGCCTAGCAGGCCGACCCACGGACGTCATCCGGGCACTCGCAATTTAGTAACCCTCAGGCATGGAGGTGTAACTGTGTGTTTCGCAAGAGGAACTACGGGTAGCTGATTAGTGACTTGCAGTAGCCAAGTCTCGGGCAGCGTCACCTGGTCGGGGGGACGGCGGCAAAGCCTTAAGGGAAGTACGTCCGGTCGGGGACGGACGAGCGTGTCGCGGCCTATGCCGGTTGGCCTGGAGCCGGACGGTCCGCGCGACCAGACAACGACATTGGGCTCTGGGACAAACGCGCCCCAGGCCCACAAGACTACGGAGGAGTCCAGTGCAGGACAAACTCACGCAGTTTTCAGATCCGGTGCAGACAGGCTCACGAGCAGGAGGAAACCGGTGGCGGCCGCGGGTGGTGACGCTCGTGGGCGCGGCGGTGCTGGCCAGCGGGCTAGCGGCCGTCTCGGCGCCTGCGGCGTTCGCCCTTACCACTAGCCACCGTAGCGGCTAGGCGAGACCCAGGGCGGTGGCGGCGGCGGTGGGATTGGCCGGGATAGTACCCGGAGATGGAGCCCCGGAAAGAGCCCAGTCGGGGTCCTTCAGGCCGTTGCCGGTGATGGTGCAGACCACGCGGGAGCCGGCCGGGATCTGCCCGCTGGCACTGGCCTTGAGCAGACCGGCCACGCTGGCCGAGGAGGCCAGCTCGCCGAATACCGCCTCCTGAGTGGCGATCAGGCGGTACGCGGCCAGGATCTCCCGGTCGGTGACCGAATCGATCTGGCCGCCGGACTCATCCCGGGCGGCTTCGGCCAGCATCCAGGAGGCCGGGTTGCCAATCCTGATCGCGGTGGCGATGGTCTGCGGCTGCAGCACTGGCTTGCCGGTCACGATCGGCGCGGCCCCGCTGGCCTGGAATCCGAACATCCGCGGGGCCCGGCTGGCCAGGCCCGCCCGCTGGTACTCGGTGTAGCCCATCCAGTAGGCGGTGATGTTGCCCGCGTTCCCGACCGGCAGGCAGTGGATGTCCGGCGCGTCGCCGAGGTCGTCCACGATCTCGAACGCGGCCGTTTTCTGACCCTGCAGCCGGTCCGGGTTGACCGAGTTGACCAGGGCGACCGGGTACTCGGCGGACAGCTTGCGGGCCAGTTCCAGGCAGTCGTCGAACGAGCCGTCCACCTGGAGCAGGCGGGCGCCATGCACCAGGGCCTGGGCCATCTTGCCGATGGCGATCTTGCCCCGCGGGACCAGGACCGCGCAGGTGATCCCGGCGCGGGCCGCGTAGGCGGCCGCGCTGGCGCTGGTGTTGCCGGTCGAGGCGCAGATCACCGCTTTGGCGCCAGCGCCGACGGCCGTGCTGATAGCCACGGTCATGCCGCGGTCCTTGAACGACCCGGTCGGGTTGGCCCCCTCGACCTTGAGGAAGACCTCGCAGCCAGTGCGGGCGGACAGCACCGGGGCGGGCAGCAGCGGGGTGCCGCCCTCACGCAAGGTGATCACCGGAGTTGCCTCGGAGACCGGCAGGCGGTCGCGATAGGCGGCGATCACGCCCGGCCACTGAGCCCGGGGCGCAGCGGTCGCCTGGATCGGAGTGCTGGCCTGGATCGGAGTGCTGGCCTGGTCCGAATTGCTGGCCTGGTCTGGATTACTGGCCGGGGAGCGGGTGACGGGCATTACTCTTCCTCGCCTTCGACGCGCATCACGCTAGCGACAGCCCGGACGACCGGGAGCGCTTCAAGCTCCCGGACGGTCGCGGCCAGCGCCGCGTCCCGGGCGGTGTGGGTCACGATCACGAGCTGGGCCTCCACGCCGCGGCTGGCCTGGCGGACCGCCTCGATGGAGACGTCGTGCCGGGCGAACGCCTCGGCCACCGGGGCCAGCACGCCGGGCTTGTCGTCCACGTCGAGTGAGACGTGGTACCGGGTCAGCGTCTCCCCCATCGGCATGACCGGCAGCCCGGCGTAGGTGGAGGCGTCCGGGCCGCGCGTTCCGGCCAGCCGGTTCCGGGCCACGGCCACGATGTCCCCGAGCACGGCGCTCGCGGTCGGGGTGCCGCCCGCGCCTGCGCCGTAGAACATCAGGCGGCCGGCCGACTCGGCCTCCACGAACACGGCGTTGTAGGCCTCGCTGACCGAGGCGAGCGGATGGCTGCGCGGGATCATCGCCGGGTGCACCCGGACCGCGACGCCGCCGTCGCTTCGTTCGCAGATGGCCAGCATCTTGACTACCCGGCCCAGGGTCCTGGCGCTGAAGATGTCGGTCGCGGTGACCTCAGTGATGCCCTCGCGGTACACGTCCGCCGCGGTTACCGGGCTGTGAAAGGCCAGGCTGGCCAGGATGGCCGCCTTGGCCGCGGCGTCGAAGCCCTCCACGTCGGCGGTGGGGTCGGCCTCGGCGTAGCCGAGCGCCTGGGCCTCCTCCAGGGACTCAGCGAAGCCCGCGCCGGAGGAGTCCATCCGGTCCAGGATGAAGTTGGTAGTGCCGTTGACGATGCCAAGCACCCGGTGCACGGTGTCCCCGGCCAGCGACTCGCGCAACGGCCGCAGCAGCGGGATGGCACCGGCCACCGAGGCCTCGTAGTACAGGTCGACGCCGAACTCGCGGGCCGCGCCGTAGAGCTCGGCGCCGTTCTCGGCCAGCAGGGCCTTGTTCGCGGTGACCACCGGTTTGCCGGCCTTGAGCGCTTCGAGCAGCAGCGAGCGGGCCGGCTCGATGCCGCCGATCACCTCGACCACGATATCCACGTCCGGCCGGCTCACCAGCGCGGACGCGTCCGCGGTGAGCAGCCCGGTGTCGATCGTGGCCGCGCGCCGGTGCCCCACCCGGCGCACCGCGATCCCGGCCAGCTCGAGCCGGGCGCCGGTCCGCTGGGCCAGCTCGCCGGCGTGCTCGGTGAGCAGCCGGGCCACCTCGGAGCCGACGACGCCGCAGCCGAGCAGCGCCACCTTGAGAACGGGAAGGGTCGGGTTCATCCGCAGTCCAGGGCCAGCAGGTCGTCCAGGGTCTCGCGGCGGACGATCACGCGGGCTCCGCCCGCTTCCACCGCGACCACGGCGGGACGCGTCACGTGGTTGTAGTTGCTGGCCTGGGACCGGCAGTAGGCGCCGGTGGCCGGGACGGCCAGCAGGTCCCCGGTGGCCAGGTCGGAGGGCAGCCAGGCGTGCCGCACCACGATGTCGCCGCTCTCACAATGCCGCCCCACCACCCGGGACAGCATGGGCGGGGCGTCCGAGGAACGGGAGGCCAGCGCGCAGACATAGGAAGCGTCATACAGCGCGGTCCTGATGTTGTCGCTCATCCCGCCGTCCACGCTCACGTAGGTGCGGATGCCGTCCACGTCCTTGATCGTGCCCACCGTGTACAGCGACACGGTAGACGGCCCGATGATGCCCCGGCCTGGCTCCACCGTCAGCCGCGGCCGGGGCAGCCCGGCCGCCTGGCACTGCGCGTCCACGATCCGGCGCAGGCTCTGGGCCAGGTCCTTGACCTCGGGGGCGTCGTCCTCCTCGGTGTAGGCGATGCCGAACCCGCCGCCCAGGTCCAGCTCGGCGATCTCGACGCCGTGCTCGTCGCGGATCCGGACGGCCAGGTCGATCACCCGGTGCGCGGCCACCTCGAACCCGGCCGTGTCGAAGATCTGCGAGCCGATGTGCGAGTGCAGCCCGGCGAAGGACACACCGGGCAGCGCGATGACCCGCCGGACCGCCTCGTCAGCGGCCCCGGAGGCCAGCGAGAAGCCGAACTTCTGGTCGTCGTGCGCGGTGGCCATGAACTCGTGGGTGTGCGCCTCGACTCCAGTGGTGACGCGGACCAGGACGTTCGGCTTGGGGGTGGCCGAAGGCGGCCCGCCGGGGACCGGATCGGTCAGGTAAGCGAGCCGCGCGATCTCCTCGAACGAGTCGGCGACGATGTGGCCCACGCCCGCGGAGATCGCCCGGGACAGCTCGTCGGTGGTCTTGTTGTTGCCGTGCATGGTGATCTGCTCCGGCGGCACCCCCGCCGACAGCGCCACCTCCAGCTCGCCGCCGGTGCAGACGTCCACGCCGAGCCCTTCGGAGCTGACCCAGCGCAGCACGGCGCGGGAGCAGAACGCCTTGGCCGCGTAGAACACCCGGGCGTCGGGCCCGAACGCCTCCAGGTAGTCCCGGCAGCGAGACCGGACGTCCTCCTCGTCGCACACGTACAGCGGCGTGCCGAACTCGGCCGCCAGGTCCCGCACGTCCATGCCGCCGATCCTCAGCACCCCGTCCTGGCGCCGGGCGCCGCGCGGCCAGATGCCCTCGTACAGGGCGTTAAGGTCAGCCGGGGCGGCGGGCGGATGGTCGGCGGGCAGCACGTCGCCATGACGTGGCCCGGCCGGGTGAGCGCCACGGCTCATGGAATTCCCCTCCTATAGACGGCTGGGCGCGCTGATGCCCAGCAGCCCGAGGCAGGCGGCCAGGCCGGTCCGTGCCGCGTCCGCCAGCCATAGTCTCTCGCTGCTGATGTCCGATACCTTCGTGAAGCCGGTAGTGCTCATGGTGTCAATCGTCTGCGCTGCCAGTTCCTCCAGGTACCCGGCGAACTCGTCAGGACGGCCGCGGCGCCCCGCCATGGCTACCCGTTCCGGGAGCCAGGACAGCGCATCGAGCAGCGCCAGCTCCTCCGGTCCGGCGAGCAGACGCGGCCGGAACCCGGCTGGCCTGGTCCCCAGCGCGGCGGCCCAGCGCAGCACGGCGGCAGCGGCGACATGCGCGTACCGAACAGCATAAGCGGGATTGGCCAGCACATGGCGGGCGATGATCTGCGGATCGGGGACCGGGCCGCCGGGCGGCGTGCGGGCCAGGGCGAACCGGACGGCATCGGCCCCGGCGTAGGCGATCGCTGCTGCGACCGGGTCGGCCAGGCTCGACGGAGACCCGATCGCTGCCGCGACCGATTCGGCCTGGTCTGGCGGAGACGCCGTCGCCGGTGGCGCGGAGCCGATCTGGTCTAGCGGGGAGGGCGAGGGCGAGATCGCTGATTCCATCGGGGCGCTGTCGGCCGCCGGGGCTGGTAGGGGTGGGGAGAGGGGAAACGCAGGCCGTTCGGGATCAAAGGGCGCTCCGGCCGCTGCGGCGAGGCGGACGGTCAGCTCGGCGGCGAGGGCCGCCCATGCCCGCGGCCAGCCCGGCTCGGCGGCCGGCTTGGGCACCGGCACGAGGACGTCGCGCAGGGCGTCGCTGGTGGCGCAGGCCGGGCCCGCTTCGGGGATCCGCACGGCCAGGCCGGCCAGGGTGTCGTGGGTGACCGTGACGGTCAGGTAGCCGGGACCGGTGACCTCGGCTCGCACGATCCAGGGCTCGGCGGCGAGCCGGGCGGCCAGGGCTGCGGCCTGCGCGCGGGGGTCCGGGCCGAGGCGGAACGGAAGGCTGGAGGCGTAGCTGCCCGGTCCCGGGCCGGGGCGGAGCCGCGGATCGGCGCCCTGCTGGCCGGCTGCGGCCAGGATGACCCGGTGCAGCTCGGCGGTGATCACCTAGCCAACGCCCGCCAGCTCGCGCACCACGCGGATCATCTCGTTCGGGTCGAACGGCTTGGTCAGGTAGGCGTCGGCGCCGACGTGCGTGCCATGATTCTTATCGTCTTCCTGGGCACGGGCGGTGATCAGCACCACCTTGATGTGAGCGGTGTCGGGGGAACGCCGCAGCTGCACGGCGGTCTCCCAGCCGTCGAGGCGCGGCATCATCACGTCCAGCGTGATGACGTCCGGCGCGATCCCGACGACCTTGTCCAGGCAATCCTGGCCGTCCACGGCCGTCTCCACGTCAAACCCCTCAAGCTGGAGATTCACCGCAATCAGGCGCCTGATCACCTCGTCGTCGTCCACCACGAGCACCCGTCCCAGTCCCTGCGTCACGGGGGTGAGGTTAGCGTCTTCCGGGGGATCTTGGTGCGCCGTTGAGGAGCGTGTCCGGGAAGGCTGCCGGGCTGGTAACCTTTTCAGGCGCAAGCCCCCATAGCTCAGGGGATAGAGCATCGGCCTCCGGAGCCGGGTGCGCAGGTTCGAATCCTGCTGGGGGCGCCAAGCTTGACCAGGGAAAAACCTGGTATGACCTGGGAATATCAGGATTTGGGCGTTGTCACGTTGCGTCATGATGCGACAGCACGGGGCACCGCTAGGCGCTGTCTGTGCCCCACCGTGCCCCCGGGAATGATCATGGCCGCCTCCGGTATGCGTCCATCTGCGCGATCAGGGCGTCGTCCTGGCCGGTGATGACGTGGGTGTAGATGCGCGTCAGCACCTCTACCGAGTGCCCCGCCCACGCGGCCACTGACGCCTGCGGCATGCGCTCGTTGAGCCGCCGGGTGACACCCGCGTGCCGCAGGTCATAGGGCCTTGCCATCAGCGGCGACCCATGCTGTTCGTCGTCCAAAGCTGCGGCCCGTACCTTCGCCCAGACCTGCGACCAGGACGACGCCTGTATCGGGTTGCCCTGCTTACTCCGGAAAATCCGCCATCGGGCCCGGTGCCGAACCTGGCGATGTGCTCGCGCAGCATGGTCACCAGCTCCGGTGGGATGGGCACACGCCGGGTCGGCTTGCGGGCCCTCGCGTTCGGCCTGCCCCGGGTCCGGCCCTTCAGCCCCCGGTGCTCGTGCGCCAGACCGTCGTCGGTGTAGGCGCGGCTCGCGGTAATAGAGGCATCGGAGATCGTGAGCCAGCCCCACCTTCGGCGGGCAGCTCGCAGGCGCCCACGGTCAGCGCAGCGACCTCCGAGGGCCGCATCAGGCCGTGATACATGCAGCCGTAGAAGGCGCGGAACCGCGGGCCCTGCGTGGTCCCGATAGTGGCGCACACATCGAGCATGTGCTCCACGAGCTCCGGGCTCCCGATCGCCCGTGGGTCGATTGCGTCAGCGGGCGTGGCCGGGGCGGTCCATCCGTCCGGGAGGCTGTCCAGGGGGTTGATCTCAAGGTGCTTCTTGCGGACCGCGTAGCTCATGGCCCGGTGAAGCACCCGGCGGCGCCGGGAGAAGTAGGCCGGGGCCGCGGGCTTGCCGTCCAGGTTGACTGCGAGGGCATCGAGCACGTCTGCCAGGACAGGGGCGTCTGTGAGCGCCGATACGGGACGGGAGGCCCGGCGTAGCCAGCTCAGTGCGGCAAGTTCGTCAGCGTCCAGCTCCGGGGCGTGCGGGCCCTGAACCAGCGAGTGGGTGAGGGCCAGCCTTAGCACGCCGCGGTCCGGCGCTCCGGGTAGGTCACGCACGACCACGGGCACCACGCGCGAGAGCGTTTCGAGCACGGAGACGCGGCTCTTGGCGGAGATCGATGGCCAGGCCGAACGGGTGAACTCCACGGCCACGTCGTAGAAGCTGACATCACTGCGGGCCTGGTCCATCGAGGTGGGCAGGCCGGTTTCCTCGCTGAACCTTTCGTCTTTCCGCGTAGCCGTGATCAGCTCGGTCCGGAAGCTCTCAGCCAGCGCCTTTCTGGTGAACGTCCTGGTGAAGGGCTGTGTGCCGACGCGCCAGCGGACCCGGTAGGAGACGCTCCCGCGCTTGCGGACCTCCAGGGCGTAGACAACAACCTCGTAGCTCATGCGCTGACCTGCTCGTCCTTATCGATCCAGGCGTCAAGCCAGCTCTGCCGCCACCGCCACGTACCGCCGACTTTCTTGCGGCGGGGACCGTCGCCTTTGGCGTACATCCGCTCCAAGGTGCGCCGGTCGATGCCGAGGAACGTGCATACCTCTTCGGTGGTCAGGAGCCGGTCAGTGAGCGGCTTGGCCATGGTCACCTCCCGCAGGCTGCACGGGGTTTGCACTGAGGTTGTTCGGCCGGTGCACCAGGCCGTGCATCCGTGCGGCCGTGACGAGATCGGCTACCTCACCCGGCTCGGTGAGGACCTGGCGCAGGGGCACGGGGTCGGTCAGATGCCGGCGGGGCTCGCGTATGCGACCCGCCTCCGGGTCCTCATCGAGCCGAGCTGGCCACGGTTGCGGCGAGTGCAGGCCGGCCGGGTAGGGGCGCGGTGTCAGGCCGAGCGCCTGCTGTCCGATGTGCTCGGTGTATGCCGGGGGTATCGCCTCATCCAGGGCCTCGCGGCCCATCCAGGCGGTCCCCATCGCGTCCCGGGATGCCCGCGCGTACCCGGGTCCGGTCAGTGCCGAGTTGCCGGGCCGGCCATGACCGAAGACCCGGAGCGCGGTGTACCGATGGGCGCACGGGCCGGGGGCACTCAGCGGAAGGCTGGATTCGAAGAGGCGATGCCGCCGAAGCTCCATGCGCCCATGCGGCGGGAAGTCGGCACCGAGCCCGAACATCGACCCGCACAGCATCACCGGGTCAAGCAACGGGCAGCCGGGCACGTTCTCGATCACGTACGGCTTGCCAAACGCGAACAAGGCGACGCGCACCGCGGGCACAAGATCCGGGTATTTCGCCGCGAGGCCGGGGCGGCAGACCGACGCCTTGCTGTACCGCTGGCACGGCGGGCTGGCGTGGATCAGGTCCGCGAGGTGACCGAACCGGCAGAGCCCTTCGGCCCAATCGAGACAGTTAAACTCAATCCCGAGCTTGGCGAGGGCCCGCGCATGCCGGGGTCATTATCTACGCAGATCACCCGGTAGCCGACTCGCGCGTAGCCGGCCGCGGCGCCGCCGGCCCCGGAGCACAGGTCCAGGACCACGGGACGGGTGTTGTTCACCAGGCACATGGCGCCATGGTCGGCGAGTGTCGGCGTTTCGTGCACG
>JBAPYC010001388.1:0-3098 GCA_049284535.1 Streptosporangiaceae bacterium | reverse complement strand
GTACCCGTCGCCGCCCGCCACGTCCAGGACCCGCAGCCCGCGTAGGTCATCGCCCAGCCAGCGCAGCAGTGTGCCGGCCTCACGGCGCCGGCAGATGTGAATCTCGTGCCCCGCAAAAGCGATGGCGTCAGCAGTCTTCATGGGAAGAATCTATTAGCCGAACGGGCGGCGTGCGTGCTCCTCTGCTCCGCTGGTACGCCCGGCCAGCGTGCCACCCCGGCGGGCGATTCCATCATCATGGCCGCAAGGGGCCACATAGCGACCATTCCCTGGCCATGATCACGATTGGAGCGCGGCCCAGCAGGAAGGGTCTCAGCAGGAGGGAACTCAGCAGCCCGGGACGGAGCGGCCGGCCTTGATGGCCTCGAGGTCATTGACGGCCTGGGACAAGGTGCTCACCTTGACCAGGCGCAGCCCCGCGGGCACGGCCGGTTTGGCCTGGGAGCAGTTGGCGGCCGGGCTCAGGAAGACCGTCGCGCCCGCGTCCCGCGCGCCGACCATCTTCTGCTGGATCCCGCCGATGGGCTGGACCTGACCGCTGGCGGTGATCTCGCCGGTGCCGGCGATGAACTTCCCGCCGGTCAGGTTCTCGGTGGTCAGCTTGTCGATGATGCCCAGCGCGAACATCATGCCGGCGCTGGGCCCGCCGATGTCCCCGACGCTGATCGTCACGGTGAACGGGAACTTGTACTGCTCCTCGATCTCCACGCCCATGACCGGGCTGCCGCCGGACTCCTTGGTCGCGACGTTGACCTGCTGGCTCTTGCCCTTGCGCTGGATGCTCACGGTCAGGACGGTGCCCGCGGGGTGGGCGTGGATCGCTTTGATCAGGCTGGCCTGGCTGGTCACGGCGGTCCCGTCGATCGCGGTGATCACATCTCCCGCCTTGAGCGTGCCGTAGGCGGGGAAGCCCTTCTCGGACTGGACCACGACGACCTGGGTGGTGTAGGGGATGTGCAGCTCGGTCAGCGCGGCCGCGGTCGCGGTCTGCTGCGAACCGGTCATCTCCTCGGTGTCCTGGGCCTGGCTCTGCTTCGCGGTCTGCCCAGCCGGGAACAGCTCGGTCTCGGGGACGACGGCCTCGTGCGGGTTCAGCCAGCCGGCCAGCGCGGTGAACAGGTTGATGTTGTGGCCGGGACCGCCGCTGTAACTGACCGTCACCAGGTTCAGGTGCCCGCTGGTGGGGTGGACGGCGTGGCCGGAGATGGAGATCAGGGGCTGTCCCGACGAGTCCTTGCCCAGCGTGTTCAGCGTCGGGCCCGGTCCGAGGATCACGTAGGGCACCGGGATGAGGACGCTGACTGCGATCGCCGCGGCCGTGCCGATGGCGGCGATCAGCAACGTCAGGGAACGTCGAGACATGTTGCGAAGACTACGCATCGATCCTGAGCCCTTCCTACAGGCTCCCTACCCACTCGCTGGTGCCGTCACCAAACCGCTGGTGCTTCCAGATCGGCACCGATGCCTTGAGCTCGTCGATCAGCTCGCGGCAGGCGTCGAACGCCTCCCCCCGGTGCGCGCAGGACACGGCCACCACCACCGCCAGGTCGCCGATGGCCAGGTCGCCCACGCGGTGCACGGCCGCGACCCCGATCACGGGAAACTTCTCCGCGATCACCCCAGCCACCCGGCGCAGCTCGGCCTCGGCGGTGGGGTGCGCGCTGTAGGAGAGGCCGGTGACGTCCTTGGACTGATCGTGATCCCGGACCGCCCCGGCGAACAGCGCGATCCCGCCGGCGGCCCGGTCGGCGACGGCGGCCCGGACCTCGTCCAGGGACAGCTCGGACTCGCGCACGGCGATCAGGCGGATAACGCTCACCGGCCAAGGTTACCCGCCGGCTGCATCTCCTCACGGGTCGGTACGGTGGCGGCGGCGGGCCCGGCGGACGATGGCCGCGGTGCCGATCACGGCCACCGTGGCCCCGGCCGCGGTGATGGTGGCTTCCTTGCGGGCGATCCGGCGCCCGGCCACGGCGTGCCGGCCCTTGCGCTGGTCCAGCAGCGCGCGCAGGACGGCCTCGTTGCCCGAGCTCGGGCGCCAGCCCGCCGTCCGCAAGGCCGCGCAGTCCACGACCCACGGGTACACCACGTAGCGCAGGTCGATGGCGGGCGCCGGGGTCACCCCGACCCGGTGCAGCCGCTGCGCGGTCCCGAACGTGAGCCGGGCCGGCATCTCGATGCTCTTCAGCCCGCTGATCTGCTCGACCTCGTCCTGCTCGAGCCAGCCGTCGCAGCCGACCGCGAAGTCGCCCTCGATACCGCCGCGGAGGGCGAACTCCAGCGCGGAGGTCAGGTCGTCCACGTGACAGAACTGCCAGCGCGGCGCGCAGCCCTTGATAGTCAGCAGGCGGGGAGCCTCGAAGTGCCGCGTGACCAGGGTGTCCACCTCGTACGGAGCCTCGCCGACCAGGGCGGCGGGCCGCACCACGGTCACGGCCATGCCCGGGTTCGCCCGCGGCGAGCGGCGGGCCAGCTGCTCGACCTCGAGCAGGTCCCCGGCTACACTGCTGTCCGCGTCCGCCGCCAGCGGGGCGTCCTCGGGCAGCGGGACCGGGTTATCTGCACGGGCCCCGTAGACCATGGCGCTGGTGACCAGGATCACGCGGCCCACCCGCCCGGCCGCGGCCGCGGTGAGCACAGTCTGCGCGCCGCGCACGTTGAACGCCCGCCGCTGCCGGGCATCGGAGTCCGGGGTCAGGTCGAAATCTGCGTGCACGACCACGTCCAGACCCGCCAGGCGGCTCGCCAGAGCTGGATCCCGGACGTCGGCAACCCGCCAGGTCACGCCCGGGATGTCGCCCCGCTGGGCGTCGATTGCGACCACCCGCTTCAACCCGGGCGAGGCGGCCAGCCTGGTGGTCAGGGCGTGTCCGATGCCGCTTGCCGCCCCGGTAACCGCCACCACGGGCATAGGCTGGTTACTGGCGGCACTCCGCTCATGGCGAACCGGCCGCCGGGCGTTTGTCACAGTGTGCTTCTCCCGAGATAACGTGACGGTCATGACCCTTCCATCCTGCCTCAGAGCCATCGATGGCTGACCGGCCATTCGGCTTCGGTTTGCCCGATAAGCCGGAAGATCAAGGCGGCCAGGGCTCCGG
>JBAPYC010001387.1:0-2340 GCA_049284535.1 Streptosporangiaceae bacterium | reverse complement strand
CGTGAGTGCGTCACACAGTGAAATTCTTCAGGCCGATATCTGGGGCGTTGGCCCGCGACAGTTGCCGATTCCGGCTGCCTTGGCTGAGCCGCCGGTCCTCAGCTGCACACACAGATCAATCTTTCCGGCATCGCCTCGGCCAGTCGGCCACTGTTGATCTTTTCCTTACCATGGGACAGCTCAACTAGCCGCTGACCTGCATCGTCACCTACAAGGCAGGCCACTTGGGCGCGTATTCGGCACTCGCGGCGAGTGGAGCTGTCGAACCGAGAACGAGAATGCGCCTGGCATTAAGCCTGAGAAGGCCCGGACGAGGCGGCCAGATGGGTCGGTCGTGGCGGTGGTGCATACGCTAGCATCCGGGTTGTGACGCATCTTGCGGTGAAAGACGAGTTGCTGGACGCGCAGACGCTGCGAGCTGCCGGGGCCGCGCCGTACGGCGGGGCGGACATCGGAGAGTGCGTCACCACAGCCAGGGCGGTCAACGGGACGAACCTGGCGAGCTGGCATGCGGCGTGGACAGCGACGGCAGTCAGGACGCTGGCGCTGGCGGAGAGCGAGCAGGCGGCCGGACGGCTGGACAGCGCCCGGCTGGCGTTCTTCCGGGCGTCCAGTTACTTCCGCACGGCGGGAGTCATGCTGCTGGGAGCGCCGCTTGACCCGCGCCTGGTCGAGAGCTACGCGCGGCAGGCGAGCGCGTTCCAGTCTGGCGCCAGCCTGCTCGCCGAGCCGCCTGAGATCCTGGAAATCCCCTACGAGGGCACCACGCTGCCCGGTTACTTCTTCCGGGCAGCCCCGCGGCCGATGTCGCGGCCGCTGGTCATCTTGACCGGCGGTTATGACAGCACGGCCGAGGAGCTTTACTTTTTCAACGGCGCAGCTGCGCTGGCTCGCGGGTATAACGTGCTCGCCTTTGACGGGCCGGGGCAGGGTGACGCGCTGGTCCGGCAGGGGCTGGTGCTGCGCCCGGACTGGGAGGCGGTCATCACGCCCGTCGTGGACTACGCGCTGACCCGGCCCGACGTGGACCCGGACAGGGTCGTGCTGATCGGCCTGAGCCTGGGCGGCTATCTCGCTCCTCGCGCGGCCGCCGGGGAGCACCGGCTGGCCGCCTGCATTGCCGACTGCGGCTCCTATGACCTGTTCGCTGCGGCGCTGCGGCGGATACCCGGTCCGCTGGCCGCCGGGATCACCGGCCGCCATCCGCTCGCCGCAGCGGCGCTGCGCCGGGTCCTGCAGGCACTAGCGGGTAAGCCGACGGCCGGGTGGGCGCTGCGGCGGGGCCAGCTCGTGCACGGCGCTTCCAGCCCGCTGGATTACCTGCAGGCGCTGCGCGAGTACTCGCTGAAAGACCACGCCCCGCGGATTACCTGCCCGGTGCTGGTGTGCGACGCTGAGGGCGATGACATCAGCGCATCCGCGCCGCAGCTGGTCGACGCGCTGAGCTGCCAGAAGCACTACATCCACTTCACCGCCGCAGAAGGCGCAGGGGACCACTGCGAAGCCGGAGCGAGGACCCTCTACCACGCGCGGACGTTCGCGTGGCTTGACAGCCTGTTGCAGCCAGAGCCCCTGCCGCCGGCTTCCCCTCCTGTCCCGCGGCGGCAATAGTGCCCGCGCTGCTGATGTCCGGGTATGGAAGCGACAGGAGGATCGCGGTGCCCTATGACGCCGGGCAGTGGCATGACTTCGCCACGTCGTTCGCTGGCGCTGCGGGCGCCCTGCTGGGCCTGGCGTTCGTGGCGATTTCCTTCAACCTCGATGCCATCTTGCACTATAAGACGCTGCCCGGCCGGGCCGTCGAGACCCTGGCCTTTTTCGCCTACCCGTTGGCGGGCGCCCTGCTGATCCAGCTCCCCGGCTTGTCGGATGCGGCCCTGGGCACTGGTCAGGCAATCCTGGCGGGGGGGCTGACCGTGCTAGTCGCCCGGGGAGTGCACCGCTGGCGGCAGGAACGGGCCGACCCGCTCAGCTGGCGCGTCAGCCATATGGCGCCAGTCATAGTGGTTACCGCCCTGGCCGGCATGGGGGCTGCGGCCACGATCACTGCCAGCCTCGGCGGCCTGTACTGGCTGGCAGGGGCCATGGCCATGGCCACCGTCACCGGGCTCGTCAACAGCTGGGTCCTGCTCGTCGAGATAAAGCGCTGAACGGCCAGGAAGGGCCTGCGGACAGGCATGCCGACCGCCCCCTAGCAATGGCGACCGCCAGGTGAGCTCCAACCCCGGCCCACCAAACCGCAGCGACCGTCTCCCTACCATGGAGCACACCAAAGTCCTGCTATCTGCGGTGACATATGCGACCAGGCCGATCTGGGCACACATTGGCGAAACCGACTGA
>JBAPYC010001386.1:0-3445 GCA_049284535.1 Streptosporangiaceae bacterium | reverse complement strand
CCCGGGTACTGCGCCCGGACGGCCGGCCCGTGCCCGGGCTCTACGCGGCCGGGGCGGTCAGCCTGGCCTGGGGCCACCTGATCGAGCACGGCGGCGGCCTGACCGACGCTTTGGTGTTCGGCCGGATCGCCGGGGCGCAGGCAGCGGCCCGCGCCGCGCAGGCGGTTGCATCACCGGTGGCGGGGACATGAACGAGCCCGTTCGGCGCACGGCCGTGGTCACCGGCGGGGCGGGGGCCATCGGGGCCAGCATCGCCGGCGCCCTGACCGCCTCCGGCCATCAGGTGATGGTGCTGGACCGGGCCGGCCCGGAACCTGTGGACCTCGGCGACGAGCAGCAGGTCCGGGCGGCGGCGCACCGGGTGCTCGACGCAGCGGGCCGCTGCGACGTGCTGGTGCACGCGGCGGCCGCGTTCGATCAGGCCGCCCTGGAGCAGGTGGACCTGGCGCTGTGGCGCCGGGTACAGGCGGTCAACGTGGAATCCGTGCTGTTGCTTGCCCAGGCCTTCGTGCCGGGCATGGCCGCGCGCGGCTTCGGCCGCATCATCTTCGTGGTCTCCGATACCGTGTGGGCACCGCCCGCCGCCGAGCTGCTGCCTTATGTCACCAGTAAGGGGGCGCTGGTGGCCATGGCCCGCACGCTGGCCGTGGCACATGGCGCGGACGGGATTGCGGTCACGTGCGTGGCTCCCGGGCTGACCGCCACCCCGGCGGCCCAGGCCGGGATGCCCGCGACGGTGTTCGAGTCGGTCCGCGACCGCCAGGCCCTCCCCCGGACCCTGGTGCCCGCGGACGTGGCGGCCACGGTGGCGTTCCTGGCTTCCGACGGCGCGGCCGCGCTCACCGGGCAGACACTGTGTCCCGACGGCGGCCTGGTCATGCGCTGAGGCCGGCCGCGATGCTAAGGCGGCCACATGCTGGGGCCTGGCGCTGCTCAGACAGCCCAGGCCGGGAGCGGGACCGTGCTGCGGGCCAGCCTCCCGCTTCTAGCCGGCCTCGGTGATCCCATGGCGCCGGCCGCCCCGGCCGAATAACTTTGTATCGTGGACCCGGACCGGGCAATTCGCGTCATCGTCGGCGAAGACCAGCCATTTGTCCGGGAAGGGATCGTACGCGTCCTCCAGGACGGCGGCTTCGAGGTGCTCGGCTCGGCCACCGACGCGCGCGACCTGGTCCGGATGGATGGTGTCTACCACCCGGACGTCGTCATCGCCGACATCCAGATGCCCCCGGACCACGGCGACGACGGCCTCCGGGCCGCGCTGGCCATCCGGTCCGGCCGGCCGGGAGTGGGCGTGCTCGTCCTGTCCCAGTATCTCGAGGACGCGTATGCGTTCGACCTCGTGGCGGACGGCGCTCAGGGTGTCGGCTACCTGCTGAAAGAAAAGGTCGGCGACATGCGGGCGTTCACCGACGCGGTGCGGCGGATAGCCGAGGGCGGGTCGGTACTCGATCCCGACGTGGTCGCGCGGCTGGTAGGGCGCAAACGGCCGGCCAGCCCGCTGGACGGCCTGACGCCGCGGGAGAGGCAGGTCATGGCGCTCATCGCCGAGGGCCGCTCGAATTCCGGCATCGCCAGCGAAATGGTGGTCACCGTGGCGGCAGTCGAGCGCCACGTGACCAGCATCTTCGACAAACTCGGGCTGCACCAATCGCGCGAGGAGCACCGCCGGGTACTGGCTGTGCTCAAGTATCTGCAGGCCGGAACAGCCTCCTGAGATCGGCGGCCGCCAGCTCCTGCTTGGGTACGAAGGCGGCCACGGCGCAGGCATTCAGGATGCTGGCCGGAACGTGGGCCACCCCAGCCGAGGTCAGCACGATGGGAGTCTGCGGGCAGGCGACGGCCAGCGACGCGGCCACTGCGAACCCGTCCGGTCCCGGCAGGTTGACGTCCAGCAGGATGCCCTCCGGGCACGCCCGGGCTACGGCGGCCAGCGCCTGCGCGCCATCGGCAGCCAGCCCAAGCACCTCGAGCCCCTGATCGGTGAGCAGTTCGGCGGCCAGCGCGCAGAACTGCACACTGTCGTCGACGATCAGGATCCCACGCACCACGGTTTGATAATGCTGGCCGGCCGGGGCGCCGGCAATCGGGAGAACCCCACATTTTGCGCCCCGGCTGGGGTGTGCGGGCTCGGGTTAACCCGAGCCCGCACACGGGAAATCCTGAGGCCGTCCCCTGAGGGGCACTCCATTGGCCCGCCGCTGCGGCCGCAGCAGGCTCTCATATATGGAACCGGTGCTGGGGATGACCGACATGCGGGGGCCGGCCGGGGTATCCCGGCCGGCCGGGATGCCGTCTCTGTATGGGCGGCGCAACGAGTGCGGGGTTCTGGAACGCCTGGTGGCCGACGTGCGAGCCGGGCGCAGCGGGGTGCTGGTGCTGCGGGGCGAGGCGGGTGTGGGCAAGACTGCCCTGCTGGACTGCCTCGTCGAGTCAGCCGCGGATCTGCGGGTCGTGCGGACGGCCGGCGTGCAGCTGGAGGCGGACCTCGCCTTCGGCGTGCTGCACTGGCTGTGTCTGCCGGTGCTAGACCGGCTGGCGCGGCTGCCCGGCCCCCAGCGCGAGGCGCTTGCCGTGGCGTTCGGCCGGGAGGCCGGACCGGTACCGGATCGCTTCCTGGTCGGGCTGGCCGTGCTGAGCCTGCTGGCCGAGGCGTCGGCCGAGGGCCCGCTGGTGTGCGTGATCGACGACGCCCAGTGGCTCGACCAGGCTTCGGCGCAAGCACTGGCGTTCGCGGCGCGGCGCCTGCTCGCCGAGCCTGTGCTGGTGGTGCTGGCCACGCAGGAGCCACGGGCCGAGCTGGCCGGGCTGCCGGAGCTGGCCGTCCGCGGACTGCGTGACGCGGATGCCCGGGCCCTGCTGGCGTCGGTCCTGCGGTGGCCGCTGGACGAGCGAGTGCGAGACCGCATCGTGGCCGAGACACGAGGTAACCCGCTGGCCCTGCTGGAACTGCCGCGCGGGCTGTCCCCGGCCCAGCTGGCGGGCGGTCTGTGGCCGCAGTACGCGGCGCCGGTGCCGGGCCGGATCGAGCAGAGCTTCCTGCGGCAGCTCGACACTCTCCCGTCTGAGACCAGGCGGCTGCTGGTGGTGGCGGCGGCTGAGCCGGCCGGCGATCCGGCCCTGCTGTGGCGGGGCGCCGGGCAGCTGGGCATCCCCGCAGCGGCGGCCACGGCGGCGACCCAGGCCGGGCTGGTCGAATTCGGTGCCCGGGTGGTGTTCCGGCATCCGCTGGTGCGCTCGGCGGTCTACCGCTCCGCACCATGGCCGGACCGGCGGGACGCCCACCGCGCGCTGGCTGAGGTCACCGACCCGCTAACTGACCCGGACCGGCGCGCCTGGCACCGGGCCCAGGCGGCGCCCGGACCAGACGAGGATGTCGCCCTGGAGCTGGAGCGGGCCGCAGACCGGGCCCGGGCCCGCGGGGGCGAAGCCGCCGCCGCCACGC
>JBAPYC010001385.1:0-5496 GCA_049284535.1 Streptosporangiaceae bacterium | reverse complement strand
CGTATGGCCAGTGGGACGGACCGACGGTGCTCGATGAGGTGATCGCCCCGCTGACCGCGGCAACCGCCGGCCTGGTCCCCATCTCGTCCCGGGTGCTGTGGGGCAACGTGGCCTCGGCCATCAACGGCGCCGCCGCTCAGGTGGCCGCGCGCCAGCCGGACCTGGCCGGCCCGGTCTGGGCCGCCGCCGCCGACCTGTTCGCCAGCCCCTGGCTCAGCGGCGAAACGCAGCCGCCCGGGCCGGGATTCCGCCGCTCGAGCTGCTGCCTGATCTACAAGATCGCCGCGGAACGGGCCCGCGCCCGGGGCGTCTGCGGCGATTGCGTGCTGCGCTGATGCACGCCCGCCCGCCAGACAGAGCCGTTGCCAAGAACAGGGCCGCTGCCAAGAACAGAGCCGCCAGAAACAGGGCCGCCGTCAGAAAGCAGTGAACACGCCCTCGCGCCGGTCGTAGTCGTACCGGTAGATCTCGCCGCCATCCTGGTAGGCCCGTTCGGCCCTGCTCATCACGTCCAGCGGGTCGCCGGACCAGATGACCAGGTCGGCGTCCTTGCCCACGGTGAGCGAGCCGAGCCGGGCATCACAGCCGATGATCCGGGCCGGGTTGATGGTCACCGCGCGCAGCGCCGTCTCGCGGTCCAGGCCCTCCTTGACCGCCAGCGTGGCCTGGTGGATAAGGAAGTGGATCGGCACTACCGGGTGGTCGGTGGTGATGGCGATGGTCACCCCGGCCGCCGCCAGCCGGCCCGGGTTGGCCAGCGACCGGTTGCGCAGCTCGACCTTGGACCGGCTGGTGAACAGCGGGCCGATGATTACCGGGATGCCGGCCGCGGCAATCTGGTCCGCCAGCAGGTACGCCTCGGTGCCATGGTCGATGACCAGCTCGTAGCCGAACTCCCGGGCCATCCGCATGGCGGTCGCGATATCGTCCGCGCGGTGACAGTGCTGCCGCCATGGGATCTCCCGGCGCAGCACCCGGCTCAGCGCCTCGAGCTTGAGGTCCCGCTCGACCGGCGCGCTCTGCTCAGCGGCTGCGGCCGCGTCGAGCTTGGCCTGGTAGTTCTGGGCGGCGACGAGCGCGCCGCGGATCACCGCGGCGGTGCCCAGCCGGGTCGAGGGGGTCTCTTTCCGCTCGCCGTACACGCGCTTGGGGTTCTCGCCCAGCGCGGACTTCAGGCCGGCCGGCTCGCGGAGCACCATCTCGTCCACGGTGCGGCCCCAGCACTTGATGGCCGCGGTCTGGCCGCCGATCGGGTTGGCCGAGCCCGGGTTGACGTTGACCGCGAGCACGCCGCCGCCGATCGCGTCACGGAAGCCCTGGTCGGCCGGGTTGATCGCATCCAGCGCCCGGACCTGGGCGGTGACCGGGCTGGTCCGCTCGTTGGTGTCCTGGCCCGCCCAGCCCTGGGCCTCCTCGCTCACCCCGGCGTGGACGTGCGCGTCGATGAAGCCGGGCAGGACCCATTTCCCGGTCGCGTCCACGACATCCGCGCCGTCCGGCACGGCGAAGCCGGGACCTTCGACGGCGGCTATCTTGCCGTCCCGCAGTAGGACGGTGCCCCCCTCGATCGGGTCGCCCTCGACCGGCACGACCCGGCCGCCGGTAATCGCCGTGCTCACGTCCGTCACTGTGGGCAAACCTCCGCTAGGTACTGAGGAAGAACTCGGTCATCGCGGCCGAGATGGCCTCGGCCGGCACGTTATGGTCGTAGCCCTCGAGCAGGCGCAGCCGGGCACCCGGGATGGCGGCCGCCGTGGCCTCCACGGTGCGGTGGAACCAGTCCGGGCTGCGGGCCCCGCCGACGACGAGCACGGGCGCGGTGATCGCGGCCAGGACGTCTGCGGGGACGCCGTCGTCGCCGTTCAGGAGCAGGTCGTAAGGCAGCGTGTGGGCCAGGGCCTGCAGGCGCGGCCAGGCGGGGGAGTTCTCCAGCATGGGGAGCACTTCCGGCGGAGCCTGGGTGACATCGGTCATCCAGTACCGGACCGCCTCATCCCGGCGCCCAGCCGCGACCAGCCCGGTGATGTGACCGACTGGGTCCTCGGCCAGCTCGCGAGTGCCCGCGGCGATGAACGGCGCTTCGTAGGCGACCACCCTGGCCAGCGGCACGCCCTGGGCCGCGGCGCGCAGCACCAGCGATGCCCCGGATGAGTGGCCGTAGGCCAAGACCGCCGCGCCGCCCCCGGCGGCCTCGACCACCGCGGCGAAGTCCTCGATCTCGCGGGCGGGCGCATACGGCGGGGTGTCGCCGCTGTCTGCGCGGCCGCGCCGGTCGAAGGTATAGACGGCAAACCGCGCGGTCAGCTCGGCAGGCGGGTCGAACGTCCTGCGGTCACAGAACGCACCCACCGCGATCACCAGCGGCGGGCCGTCGCCTGCGTGGTCGTAGGCAATGACGGTTCCATCGGCAGACTTCGTGGTCTCCATCGCGGTCACTCCTCGGGCTGGCTGGGGCATGCCTACCGGAATGACGTCCCGGCTCCCGTGCCTTCATCGCGGGAGCCGGGCCAGGCCGTCCGGCTCAGACGCCGCCGTCCCGGATCGCCGCGAACTCCTGCGGGGTCAGCTCCAGGCTGGCCGCCGCGACGTTCTCCTCGGCGTGCTCGGGGGAACCGGTGCCGGGGATGGGCACTATCTGAGGGGAGCTGGCCAGCAGCCAGGCCAGCACGACCTGGTGCTGGGTCACGCCGAGCCGCTTGGCCGCGACGGCCACCCCGACGTTCTTGTCCGCCTGCTGGACCGGCGCCCAGGGCAGGAAGACCAGGTCATCCTGCTCGCACAGGTCCACTAGGGGTGCCGACTTCCGGTCGGTGACGTTGTAGCGGTTCTGCACCGAGACGATGGGGACGATCTGCTGCGCCTCGTGCAGCTGGTCCTCGGTCACGTTGGAGATGCCGACGTGCCGGATCTTGCCCTCGTTCTTCAGCTCGGCGATCGCTCCGATCGACTCCGCCAGCGGCACCTTCGGGTCCGGCCGGTGGAACTGATACAGCGGGATCTGGTCGAGCTTGAGCCGTCGCAGGCTGCCCTCGCACACCTCGCGCAGGTGCTCCGGCCGCCCGTCCGCGTCCCAGCGGTTCGGGCCGGGGCGGACCAGGCCGCCCTTGGTGGCGATGACCAGGTCGTCGGGGTACGGGTACAGCGCCTCGGCGATCAGGGTCTCGCTCACCTCCGGACCGTAGGAGTCCGCGGTGTCGATGAAGTTGACGCCCAGCTCAACGACCCGCCGCAGCGTGGCGATGGCCTGATCGCGGCTCGGGGGCTCGCCCCAGATGCCCGACCCGGTAATCCGCATCGCACCGAACCCCAGCCGGTTTACGGTCATGTCACCGCCGATGTCGATGGTCCCGGCGGCTGCCGCAGATGGCTGTGCGCTCACTCTTTGCCTCCCTGCTCGTCGTCAGCCGTAGCCTCTCATGCCCCATGACCCGCGGGCCGGCTGGGGCAGGGCGTCGTTAAACGTGCCGCCGGCATTCAGACCGTGACTTTCGCCCGGGCCATGGCCAATTTCACCGCTTTTGACAGCGTTTCTATGTCGTAGGCGCCGTAATGCCGGCTGCCGTTCACGAAGAACGTGGGGGTGCCCGAGACGTTGGACAGATCGGCGGAGTCCACGTCCTCGCTGACGTGCGCCGTGCCCGCGTGCTTACGCAGGTCGGTGGCGAACCGCCCGGTGTCCAGGCCGAGCGAGCCGGCGTAACCGACGAGGTCGCGCATGGTGAGCGCGTCCTGGTGGTCCAGCAGCAGGTCGTGCATTTCCCAGAACGCGTTCTGCCGGGCCGCGGCCTCGGCCGCCTCGGACGCCAGCTGCGCGTGCGGGTGCACGTCGTTCAGCGGCAGGTGCCGCCACACGTAGCGCACGTCACCGCCGAAGTTGCGCAGCAGCTCGCGCACCGCCGGTTCGGCCAGCCCGCAATACGGGCACTCGAAGTCCCCGTATTCGATGACGGTGACCAGGGACTCCTCCGGGCCGCGGATGTGGTCCCGGTCGGGATCCACCGGCACCACCAGGTCGGTGATGATCTCGGCCGTGCCCAGCAGGGCCCGGAACCGGGTCCGCGTCGGCAGCTTGTTCACCAGCCGGAACACGACCCAGGTCAGAAGCGAGGCAGCCACCCCGGCGGACAGGATGCCCAGTTTGGCCTCGGCCAGGTCGTTGCCGCTCAGGGCCAGCGAGGCGATCAGCAGGGACACGGTGAAGCCGATCCCGGCCACCGTGCCCGCGCCGGCCACCGCGCCCCAGCCGACCGACGGCCGCATCCGCCCGCGGCTGAGTTTGGTGACCAGCCACGCACAGCCGGCCGTGCCCAGCGGCTTGCCCACCAGGTAGCCGGCCAGGATGCCCAGTGTGACCGGCGAGGTGTAGGCCTTGGCCAGGAAGCTGGCGTTCAGCACGATCCCGGCGTTGGCCAGCGCGAACAGCGGCACGATGACGTAGCTGGTCCACGGGTGGAACAGCTGGGCCAGCCGGTCGTTCGGCGAGATCGCGGTGCGCACCTCGTCCCGCGCGGACTGCGCCAGCTCGGCTGTGGGCTGCTCGCGGAACAGCCGGAACGCCTCGGACGCCTGCTCGAGCGACTCCCGCCGGGCCGCGTAAGCGTAGGTGAGCAGCCCGAAGATCAGCCCGACCACGATCGGGTCCACCCCGGACTTCAGGAATGCCACCCAGGCCGCGACGCCGACCAGCAGGTAGATGGGCCCGTACCGGTTACCGCGGGCCCGCAGGACCAGGACCAGGGCGATAAGCGCCACCCCGATGAGCAACGCCACCATCCGGACTTGCCCGCTGTAGGCCACCGCGATGACTACCAGCCCGGCTAGGTCGTCGACCACGGAGAAGGTGAGCAGGTACGTGCGGACCCGGTCGGGCAGCCTGCGGCCGACGAGCGCGAGCGCGCCAAGCGCGAACGCGGTGTCGGTCGACATCGACATGCCCCAGGCATGTACCGAGGGCCGTCCCGCGTTGATGATCAGGAAGATGGCGATGGGCACGGCCATGCCGCCTAGCCCGACCAGCAGCGGCAGCGTGAGCCGGCTGCGCACCCGCAGCTCGCCCACGTCGAACTCACGCCGGGCCTCCAGCCCGACCACGAAGAAGAACAGCGCCATCAGCCCGGAGTTCACGAACTGGCGCAGGTCCAGGTTCACGCCCCAGCTGCCGACCAGGACCGATAGCCGTGTCGCCCAGAACCGGTCGTAGGAAGAGATGCTGATGTTGGCCCAGATCAGCGCCAGCACCGTGGCGCCGGCCAGCACCGAGGCGCTCCCCGTCTCGGTGCGCAGGAATATCCGCAGCGGCGTTTCCATGTGCCGCGCCCACGCCGTTCGCCCCGAGAACGGCCCGGTATCCGTCGGCTCTTCTTCCGGCGCTGCACCCGCGTCCGCGGCCGTCCCCGCGGCCGTGTCCGTGGACGTCCCCGAACCCACGACCGCCCCCGTGGCGGCCCCGGCATCCCCGGCGGGCTCCGCGGCGCCCCCGGCATCAGCGGCGGGCTC
>JBAPYC010001384.1:0-1818 GCA_049284535.1 Streptosporangiaceae bacterium | reverse complement strand
ATCTCGTCCAGCCCGGTCAGCTCTTCACCTGGCACCCGGGCCGCAAACACCAGGGCCGCCGAATCGGCGGCGAGCCGGCGGGCCACGAATCCCAGGGCCAGCGCGGAGGCATGGTCCAGCCACTGCTCGTCGTCGATCACACAGATCAGCGGCTGCTCCGCGGCCACCTCCGACAGCAGGCTGAGGACCGCGAGCCCGAGCAGGAACCGATCCGGCGGTGGCCCGGCACTGAAGCCGAACGCGATCCGCAGCGCCTCCTGCTGCGGCATCGGCAACCGTCCGGCCAGGCCCAGCATTGGCGCGCATAGCTGATGCAGCCCGGCGAAGGCCAGTTCCATCTCCGACTGCACGCCTGCCGCGCGGGCCACCCGGCAGCCCGATCCCGACGCCCGGTCGATGAGGTAATCCAGCAGGACAGTCTTGCCCACACCGGGTTCGCCTCGCAGGATCAGTGCCCGGCTCTCCCCGGCCTGGACCGCGTCGACCAGCAGGTCGAGGACGCCACGCTCACGTAGCCGGTCTGTCAGCTGGAGCGCGCGCCTTCTCGAGCGGATATGTGGATCCATGGGCGGTACTACCTCGCG
Organism: Streptosporangiaceae bacterium; assembly: GCA_049284535.1. Taxonomy (GTDB): domain Bacteria; phylum Actinomycetota; class Actinomycetes; order Streptosporangiales; family Streptosporangiaceae; genus Palsa-504. The sequence goes on along the minus strand of JBAPYC010001384.1, from coordinate 1,234 downwards.
GGCGCATGGCCGGCCCCGGGCCGCCGACCGTAGCTGCCCCATCCCCTTAGCTGCCTGCAGCCTAACCCGGCCCGGACAACCCGGGCAATTCCGGCGGTGCGTGCTCAGGACTCTGCGTGCTCAGGACAGTGCTCGCTCAGGACAGTGCTCGCTCAGGACAGTGCTCGCTCAGGATAGGGACTCGTCCAGGTCGCCCAGGGATTCGATGAGCTCCAGGTTGGCCGAGTAGTCCACCGGGCAGGCGATGATGGACACGGTGTCCGCGGCCAGGGCGGCGCACAGCGTGGGCAGAAGCTCATCGGCCGAACCGATCCGGTAGCCGGTCGCGCCGAAACTCTCGGCGTAGGCGACGAAGTCCGGGTTGGCGAAGGTGGTGTCCACGTTCCGGCCGATCTCCAGGTCCATCTTCCAGCTGATCAGCCCGTAGGCGTCGTCCACCCAGATCAGGATCACAATGGCCAGGCCGAGCCGCATCGCGGTCTCGATCTCCTGCGAGTTCATCAAGAACGCGCCGTCCCCCGTGGCGACCAGCACCTTGCAGTCCGGCCGGGCGATCTTGGCGCCGATCGCGCCGGGAACGGTCCAGGCCATGGTAGACAGCCCGTTGGAGATCAGGCAGGTGTTCGGCTCGTAGGTCGGGTACAGGCGCGCCATCCACATCTTCAGCGCGCCGGTGTCGACCAGGACGATGTCCTCGCGGTCCAGCGCAGCCCGGGTATCGGCCACAATACGAGCCGGGGCGAGCGGGAACCGGTCATCGCGCCGGCCCCGGTCCAGTTCGGCCGCGAGGAGGGCACGGATGCGTTCCCGGCCTGGCGTGAATCCCTCCCGCGGTCCCACCGCGGCGGCCAGCACATCCAGGCTGCGGCTGATGTCGGAGTGCAGGCCGACGGCCACGTCGTAGTGCGCGTCGACCTCGGCCGGGAAGCGGTGCAGGTGGATGATCTTGGTATCGCCACGCGGGTTGATCCGCACCGGGTCGAATTCCTGCAGTTCGTATCCGACCGCGACGATCAGGTCGGCCTGATCGAAGCCGAAGTTGACGTAGTCGTGGCGCATGAACCCCACCGCGCCCAGGGCCAGCGGATGGTCGTCGGGGAACACACCCTTGCCGTGGAACGTGGTCGCCACCGGGATGCTGAGCAACTCGGCGAACCGGCGCAGCGCTGGCCCAGCACCCGCCCGGGCCGCCCCGTGCCCGGCCAGCACGACCGGCGTGCGCGCCGCGCGCACC
>JBAPYC010001383.1:0-2191 GCA_049284535.1 Streptosporangiaceae bacterium | reverse complement strand
CCGCGGCGGCGCGGGTTGGTGAGACCGATGACGGCGGCGCGTAGTTCGGCGATCGGGAAGCGGCCGTCGTGGGGACCGGCGAGGTCGCGGGCGGAGGCCGGAAGGATGGCGGGACCTCGGGCCGCATGTCCGCGGGCGCCGTGCGGAACGAAGGCGGCAGCGGCGGCTGCGGGCCGGTTCTGTCCGCGCCCGGGTCGCGCGGGGCGGCCGGGTCTGCAGTGCCGATGGGCGGCAGGTTGCCGGCCAGCTGCTTGGCCACTTCGCGGGCTGTCTTGATAAGCGCGGTCCGGTCCAGGTTGCCGCCCCACTCACCGCTCAGCAGGTCGGCGCCCTTGGTGTCGTGGGCGATGCCGCCTAGCACGGTGGCCGGGGCATTGGCCTGGGTGAGCACGTGCTGGACCTCGGCGAGCGAGGCGCGGAATTTCTTGTGGTCGGCCACGACCACTACGCCAACGCCGAAGCCGCGCCGGCCACGGCTCTGGGCCGCCGCCGCGAAGGCGACCGAACGGTCCCGGAGCCTGATCACGTCGGCCACGTGCACCCGGGTCACCAGGACGACGGTGGTGGCCTCGGCGAGCAGGTCATAGAGCGGGCCGTCGGCGCCAAGCCGGCCGCAGTCCGCGATCACGTCCGCCTGCGGCAGCGAGGCCAGCACCTTGCCGATCGGACCCCACAGCAGGCTCAGCCCGGCACCCTGCTCGGCGTTTGTCACCCCAGCCAGCACATCCAGCCCGCCGTGCAGCTTCTGGGTGTGCTCCCAGAGCTGCTGCGGCTGCATGCCGCGGCGGGCCATCACGGCCAGGCTGAGCACGCCTCGGCGCGGGTCCAGGTGGCCGCCGCCGACGGCCGGGAAACGGTAGACCAGATCGCCGCCGGCCGGGTCACATTCGGCCAGCAGGACCGGCCTAGGCCAGACAGCGGCGAGCGCCAGTGCCGCTGTCGTGACACCTGGCGCTCCCTTGTCGGACGCGATCGCGATCAACGCCACGGCTCACCCCGACCCGGTGCCGGGCACCAGCGTGATGGCCACATCGCCGGCCGAGGCGTAACAGGCCAGGGTGCCCGCGTCGGCGGATGGGACGGCGAGGGTCACCGAAGCGGTGGTTCCGCTGGTTGAAGCACTGCCCGACACGCTGGCGATCGTGCCCGTGGTGATGGGCACGCCGGGCGCGCTTGCGTTGCTATCGCCGCTGGTCCCGGTCGTCCCGGTGCTGGAGCAACCGCTGCCGGTACCGACCGGGAAGGCCTCGACGGTGTCCCCGATCAGCAGGTTGCCCGGGGTCTGGCCGGCCTTGAGGGACAGGCCCACCTCGACCTTGCCCGCGGTGAGGTTATTCGTGGACGACGTCATGGCCTCGGTGAGCAGCGTGCCTGCCGGGATCTGCGTGGAGGCGTAGACGCCGGCCACCCGCCCGGCGTCCTGCCAGGCCACGTAGCTCACACTGGAGCCGGAGGCGATCTGGACCTCGCGCAACGCGGAGGCCGGGATCTGCTGGCCCTGCCCGATCTCCTGTACGACCTCGATGGCCCCGACCCGGTGCCCGGCGTTGATAACCAGGTAGCCGGCGGCCACCGCGCCCAGGGCCACCAGCAGCACGGCCAGGGCGGCCAGGGCCGGCTTGCGCTCGCGCGGTGCGCTCGGCATCCGCCGACCGCCCGGAGCGGTCGGTTCGGCCCATGATGCCTGCTGGTCCGGCACCGCACCGCGCGATAGCGTGCCTCGGTCGCTCACCATATGATCGCGGGTCTCCCGTGGGTTTACCGCACGCGCTCCGCCTGCGAACGCGTACCTATGTCGCTGCTATGTCGCCGCATCCCCCCAGCGCCCGAAGATATCGTGATACACCCAATCTCGACCGCTATATGACAAATCCGTAACCACAGATGACCCGTACCGCCGCAGCTAATGACAATAAGTAGCTAGAGCGCCGACAGGGTCATCTAACCTCTCACTTGGGCACGAACCCCCCGAATGATGGCCACTCACACCTCTGGAAGCCATCGGCGCTTCTAAGCTGTGGCAAAACGGGCATGCGGTGGGTCCTGGCGACCCGCGAGGAGGGCTTCCATGCGCCTGGCGTTGACGGTCGTGTCGCCAGCGACGCGCCGCTGGGCGGACGTTGTGCTCGACGCGGACCCGGCGACACCGGTCGCGGACGTGGCCGCCGAGCTGGCCCGGATGGCGTATGGC
>JBAPYC010001382.1:0-5420 GCA_049284535.1 Streptosporangiaceae bacterium | reverse complement strand
GCGGGCGGGAGCTGCCCCTGACCTACCCGGAGCCGCAGGGCCGGCCGCGCTCAACGGCCGCTGACGGCCGCCGGCACTGCGGCTCGCTGGAGAAGATCTTGTGGCGGCAGTGGGACCCGGCGTCGTCGCCGCCGCGGGAAGTGACCATGGCCGTGAACCGGCTCGCCGAGCTTCCCGAACGGATCAAGGAGCGACTGGCCGCCAGCCTGGACGCGATCTTCATCGGCCCGGGCGGAGTGCCCGAACTCGACGACATGACCAGCCTGCGGGGTGTCCCGTTGCCGGCTGGCCGGGCTACCTGGGACGCCTGCGCGGGAGCGTACGGCGAGCGCAAGATCGTGGTTGGCTCGCGGCCGTCGCCGACTCCGGACGTGATGTGTCACGAAGTGGGCCACGCCCTCGATGACCTGGACAGTCCGCCCGGTGAATGGCAATCGGACTCGGCGGAGTTCCGGGTGCTTTACGAGCAGTGCCAGCCGCATCTAGCCAGTGATTTCCACCGCCAGCCGGGTGGGCTGGGACGCAAGGAGTTCTTCGCCGACGCGTTCGCGGCGATCGCGTCCCGGCAGCGCCCGGCCCTCGTGGACATGCTGGGCGGGAACACCCGGACGGCCCTGCATGTCATGCTGTACTTCAACCGCCGCTATGGCATCTAGGGTAGATGAGCGATGTTTGTCATACGAATGCCGAACGGGAACCTCATGGTCCCGCAGAGCGCGACAGCGCATGACGGGCGCGTCCTCGGCGACGTCTACGTGGAGATCGGTCCCCAGGACGCGGACTACGCGCGGCTGGCTGCCCAGGCGCTGACGCCGGAAGAGGCCGAGCAGCGCCGGGAGCGGTGGCGGCAGGACGATGAGGCCCTGCGCCAGGAGTTCCTGGAGTTCGCCCGGCTCAATGGCGAGGGCTCCTGGCCGGACGCTGCGGACCGCCTCGACCCGTGACCAGTGGGTCCGGACGGCAGCACTGATCAGCCCGAACGGCCAGCACTTACAGCGGGCCCTGACCGGCCAGCACCGGCCCCGGCAAGGGACCGCGAACCCTGACCAGCTAGCCCAGCACGACCAGCATTGACCGACCAGCAATGACCGACCCGGAACCGAAGACGCCCGGCGAGACGCCGGGCGGTTCCCTGATTCCCCCTCGAGCCCCCATGTTGCAGACCGGCCCCCCACGTGACCGGCGAGGTCCGATGCCCCGCCCGGCCTGGCAAGCGGTCAGGCCACCGAGTGACCCGTCGGTGATGGTTCGCTGTCGCCGCGCAGCAGGGCGCGTACCTCGGACTCGCGGAACCGGCGGTGTCCGCCCGGAGTGCGAATGCTGGTAATACGCCCGGAGGCCGCCCACCGGGTGACGGTCTTCGGATCCACCCGGAACAGTGCGGCCACCTCTCCCGGTGTGAGAAGGCGCTCGTTATTGCCGTCCACGTTTAGTCTCCTCCGACTGTCTCCCTGCGAGCCTCGGTCAGATGTCCCTCTAGTTTGGCGCTGAACATGTACTTTCTACCTAGATTTCTGGAAATTAGCCGGGGCGTTTCGCGAACGCCCGAGTGTCCCGGAAGTAGCTTCCGTGTCACCTTTCGTGATGTCCGCGTCGGTTAGCAGGTGTTACGTCCGTAGCCGAGGTTTTATCTCGCTGACACCGGACCCCTTGAGTGACAGGAGTTACGCAGCGAGACAGTGTGAAAGGTGAGGAAATGAGCAGCGGGACGGCCGACCTGGTCGGCCTGGCCGAGATCCGGGCCGCGGCGCGCTGGCTGGAGCCGGTTGCGGTCCGCACACCGCTGGTGCCCTGGGCCCGGCGGGAGCCGCGCCTGCTGCTCAAGCCGGAGTCGCTGCAGCCGACCGGGTCGTTCAAGCTGCGGGGCGCCTACACCGCGATCATGGCCAGCGAGCAGGCCGCCCGGGCGCACGGCGTGATCGCGCATTCCAGCGGGAATCACGGCCACGCGGTGGCCTACGCGGCCGCGCTGCTCGGCGTCCGGGCGGTGGTGGTGGTCCCGCGGAACGCGCCGAAGGTCAAGACCGAGGCGATCGAGTATTACGGCGCCGAACTGGTCCCGGTGGAGCCCACGCTGGCGGCCCGGCTCGCGGCCACCGAGGAACTGGCCACCCGGCACGGGTATGTGGTCATCCCGCCCTTCGACGACCGGTCGGTCATCGCCGGGCAGGGCACTGTCGGTCTGGAGATCGCGGCCGACTGCCCGGACGCCGACCTGGTGCTGGTACCGGTCAGCGGCGGCGGGCTGATCTCGGGGATCGCGGCGGCGATACGGGCGCTGTGCCCGGCAGCCCGGGTGGTGGGTGTCGAGCCGGAGCTGGCAGCGGACGCCCGCGAGTCCCTGCGCCGGGGCGAGCGGGTCGCGTGGCCGGCGGCCCAGGTCCAGCGCACGGTGGCGGACGCGCTGCGGGTGGAGCAGGTCGGCGCGCTGCCGTTCGCGCATATCCGCGAGCTGGTCAGCGACATCGTGACGGTCAGCGAGGCGGAGATGCTGGCCGCGGTGCGGCTGCTGGCCCGCCAGGTCCGGCTGGTGGCCGAGCCCGGCGGAGCGGCCGCCGTAGCGGCCTGGCTGTTCCGCATCGACGGGCTGCCGCGGGCCCGCATGCCGGTGGCCGTGCTGTCCGGCGGCAACATCGACCCGGAGCTGCTGGCGGCCGTGCTGTCCGGCGGCCCGGACCAGATTGGCTGACCGGCGGCACGGGCGCCCCGGGCAGCTTCTATGCTGGGAGCGTCATGCGTACCACACTCGCCTATACCTCGGCCCGCATCCTGATGCTTGTCGTCGCCATGGTCCTGCTGTACCTGGCCGGCGCCCGGGGCTTCCTGCTGCTCGCGCTGGCGTTCGGCGTGAGCGCGCTGGCCAGCTTCATCCTGCTGTCCCGGCAGCGGGACGTCATGTCCGGAGCGCTGGCGAGCCGGCTGAAGGGCGGCCGCGCCCGCGCGGCCGGATTCCGGACCAGGCTCGAGGAAGGCGCCCGCGCCGAGGACGAGGACTAGCTTCCCGTCCCTAGGGCCCAGGACAGGCTGACCTCAGGCCAGACCAGGCCGTTCCCGGGCCAGAGCAAGCCGAACGGCCGGGACAAGGCAAACGGCCAGAACAAGCCGAACGAGCTGCGCACCAGCCCCGCTACAGCCGCCGCACCGCGGGTCCCAGCCGGAGAACCGGCCCCGAACGGTCCTGCCCCGAATGGTCCGGTCCTGAGTGATCCGGTCCTGAACGGTCCGGCCCCGAACGATCCGGCGTGGCCCCGCCGTGCGGCCCGGAGCCGTGGAGTCCCCAGGGGCCCTGCTGGTGCCCTGAGCCTTGAGGGCCTGGAGCAGAGCCGCCCTCGGGCGGCCCGCCCGGCTCGGGGCTGAGCCAGCCCCCCTGGACCAGCAGCTCGAGCACGGCGTCCACTGCCTGCGCCCGGGTCATGGCCGAGGTGTCCAGCACTAGGTCGGCGTCGCGCGGCTCCTCGTAGGGGTCGGACACCCCGGTGAAGCCCTGGATCAGGCCGGCCCGGGCCTTGGCGTACAGGCCCTTGCGGTCACGCGCGGCGCAGACGTCCACCGGGGTGGAGACGTAGACCAGCAGGAAGTCGCCGACCCGGCTGACCAGCTCCCGGGCGGCCGCGCGGGCCTGCGCGTAGGGGGCGATCGGCGCGCAAATGGCGATGCCGCCGTGCCGGGCCACCTCGGCCGCCACATACCCGATCCGGGCGATGTTCAGGTCCCGGTCGGCCCGGGAGAAGGTCAGGCCCGCCGACAGCAGGTGCCGGACCTGGTCGCCGTCCAGCAGCGACACGGTCCGGTCGCCGCGCTCGGTGAGGGCCTCGGCCAGCCCGCGCGCGACGGTCGACTTCCCGGATCCGGACAGGCCGGTAAAGAAGATGGCCAGGCCGCGCTCGGCCCGGGGCGGCCGGGCCCGGCGCAGCTCCCGGGCCACAGTGGCCGGGGCGAACCAGGCCGGTATCTCGGCTCCCGCGTCGAGCCGCGCGCCGATTTCGGAGTCGGTCAGCTCGCCCTGCTCGGCGCCGGGCTCGATCAGCGACAGCGGCCGCCACACCTCCGAGCGCGGGTCGTAGGCCCATTCACCGGCGCTGATCACCGGGATCGGCACTCCGGGCAGGATCAGCGTGCCGTTGCGGGGCGCGGCGGGCAGCCCGGCCGTCTCCGGGACGTCGGCCAGCAGGTGGGTGGCACCGTAGGCCGCGGCCACGATCGCCTGCGCAAGCAGGTCGGCATCCGGCCCGGCCTGCCGCGGGGCCAGCGGCACCGGGATCACCAGGGTGCCCGCGGGCAGGTGCTTCTGGGCCGCCAGGACCGCGCGCATCAGCGCTTCGGGCCGGGTCACGATTTCGGCCGGCCCGGCCACCAGCGGCATTACGAGCAGGCGCGCGTTCAGCTGGCCGGCGTAGTACCGCAGCTGGCCGATGTGCCGCTGGTTGAGCGGCCGCCGGGTCGCGTAGGCGAGCACCGGGCCGCCGGACAGCTCGGCGCGGGCCTCTTCCGGCCGTCGCCGCAACGCCCGGAACGGCCCGTGCTCCGGCGCTCGCAGCGCGGTCACCGGTCCAGCCAGGCCGATCAGGGCGCCGGGGCCGCCCCGGTCGTCCAGCGCGTCCCCGTTCTCCAGCGCGTCCCCGTTCTCCAGCGCGCCCCCGTCCTCCGGGTCGCCCGTTCCGTCCGGGGCGGGCTGGCCGCGCCGCTCGGTCACGGTCAGCACGGCCAGCGGTGAGCCTTCCTCATCCTGCAGGACCAGGCGGCTGGCGCCGGCCGGGAGCACCCGGGCGGGTACGGTCAGGGTGACCGGCACCGGCCAGGGCGTGCCGTCGGCCAGCGTGCCGCGTTCGGCTACGGCGGCCAGGTCGGCGGCGTCCAGGTACCCGTGCAGCGGCGCGAACGCCTCCGAGGTGAGCAGTTCCAGGTCGCCCTGCTGCGCCTCGCTGAGCGTGCACGAGGGCCAGTCAGAGAGTTCCGCGGGCAGGGCCGTCGGTGGTTGGGCAGTCAGCTGGGCCTCCGAACGTGACTGCTGGCGGGGGGCCGCCAGGGTGCCGTCAAGATGCGTGCGACAACGGCATGTCCGTCTCGTTAACGATACGGAACTACCGCCGTGTCCGGAGCGGGACCGGGGACGAAACGCCGGCGGGACGGTCGAAACCCGCGCTCGGCACTCTCCTGGCCTTCTTATCACGTCCAGAGCGCTAGGCCCGGCAACCGCGCCTGGGGTCCAACCGTGCCTGGGGTCCAACCGTGCCTGGGAGGCGGGCCGCGTGCGGGAGCGCGTAAACTGGAAATGTTCCGCAACCAGCCGGGTTGGCTGAAACCCGGCGGATTTGTGCTGCCCGGATCAGCCCCATTTTTCCGCCTAAGGTCCGCCGCAGCCAGGACATGGGACGAACAGCTATCACAGGGACATCATGAGCCTCGCAGGACTGCTCACC
>JBAPYC010001381.1:0-2060 GCA_049284535.1 Streptosporangiaceae bacterium | reverse complement strand
CGTGGTGCCGTTTGACGAACACGGTCAGCGGCCCGTGCCGGACCAGGGCTGCGGCCGACATCGGCCGCGGGCTGCGCCAGATGACGGCCGGGCGCCGGCCGAGGCCGCCGGGTGCCTCGCCCGGGCCAAGGACCGCGGCCAGCTCCTCATCGGTCAGCGGGGGCCAGTCGGGTTCGGCCAGCCCCCAGCCCATCCCGTGCACGGCGTGCGGACCCCCGGTCATAGGTCCCCCGCCATCAGCTGAGCGTCACCGGCGAGCCAGCCGGGTGAGTGCGGTGAGCGCGGTGAGCACCGCGGCCACGGCGAAGGACAGGATGGAGGCCGACATCCAGCTGGCCACGCTGAACCCGATGTCGTGCCCGAACGAGGTCCAGGCCGAGGCCCACCAGGACACGTACCCGGGGTTGATCAGCTGGTAGGTGACGAAGCCCGCAGCCCACGGCACCAGCATCAGCCAGCGCGAGCGAGCCCCGGCGGTCAGGTCCCAGCGTCCCCGGGATACCACGAAATAGTCCGTGATCAGCACGGCCGACAAGGGCACGAACACCGAGCCGATCAGGGTCAGGAAGTTCTCGTAGTCGGCGATGTTCAGCCACAGCGCCCCGGCGGTGGTGACCGTGGTGATCACGCCGGCCAGCACGCGGCGGTCCCACAGCGGCCGCAGGTTCTGCGTGGACACCGCGGTGGAGTAGACGTTGGCGAAGGCCTGATCCAGCTCGCGGGCGGCCAGGATGGCGAAGGCGAGCGAGCCGACGGGTAGCGCGATGAACGCGCCGTAGATCTGGTCCGGGTTGCCGTGCGCCACGGTGACCAGCGCGAGCAGCCCGATGACGTAGCAGAGCACCTGGGTGACGCTGTAGCCCGCCAGCACGCCAGCGAACGCCGTCCGCGGGCTGCGCGAGTGCCGGGTGTAGTCGGCGGCCAGCGGCGCGAACGAGACGGCCGCGGCCACCACGGTATCGGTCGCGGCCCAGAAGCCAGACCAGGTCCCGTGCGTAAAACCGGGCATCGGGTGCCTGACGAGCTGCACGAACAGGTAGCACAGGACGATGAGCACGGCCGACGTGGCGTACTTGCGCAGCACCCGGATGGCGCCCAGCGGCCGGACGGTGAGCAGTCCGGTGGCCAGCCCGGCGATCAGCACATAGCCCCAGCGGGGCAGCGCCGGGGCTACCGTGTGCGCGGCGGTCGCGATGGTGACGAGCTCGAAGACGCCCCAGCCCAGGCACTGCGCGATGTTGAGCACGGTCGGAAGGTAGGACAGCCGCGCACCGAACAGCCCGCGCAAAAGCACCATCGCCGGCGCCCCGGTCTGGGCCCCGGGCAAGCCGGCCAGCGCGACCGGCAGGGTGCCGAGCAAGGTGCCCGCCACGATCGCGGTCAGCGCGGCGGCCAGGGACAGCTCGGGCGTGCCGGTCCCGAGCGGCTGGAGCACGAAGATCGCTCCGGTGAAGCCGAGCAGGCTGACTCCCAGGTTCCCCCACAGGCCGAACTGATCGAGCAGGCTCAGCGCCTGCGGGACCGGTTCGGCCAGGGTGCGGGCCACCTCGGAGTGCCGGTCGCCCGGAACGGTGACGAAGCCGTCGCTGGTGTCCTGGGTGCTGGTCGCCGTCACGGCAGCCTCCCTACGCCGGCATTACCCGGACAGGTTCCGACGGTCGGTGGCGCCTGGAGCCACCCTCTCAGCCCGGTCAGCCCGAGCTCCCGCGTTGGTTCAGTTCACCCAGATGTTACCAGTTGTCCGGATCGGCGCTTATGCAGATCAGGGCTTATCCCGGATCAGGGCCCGGGCCCGGCGCAAGTCCTCGGGGGTATCGCAGTCCAGCCAGGGCGGCGGCCCGGCGGGGGCGAGCTGGACCAGGACCGGCTCGAGCGGGGCCAGCAGCCCGTGCAGCGAGTCGCCCTGGTAACCGTCCAGCGCCCGGCGGAGCACGGCGGTGTCCCAGCATCCGGCCAGCCACTGCGGCCGCCCGCCGTCATCGGCCAGCACGGCACCGGCCGCGTCCGCATCCGCCGCCGCCCGGCGCAGCTCGCGCAGGTGGCCGGCTTGCAGGAACGGC
>JBAPYC010001380.1:0-2706 GCA_049284535.1 Streptosporangiaceae bacterium | reverse complement strand
CCTTGATGACGTCGTTGGCGTTATCGCCGTGGAATGCGGCGTCACACGGGCCGCCCATCTGCTTGCACGTCATTGTTTTGATGTCGATCACCTCTTTCGGGTAGCTATTCAGCAAGCGTCAGCGGCTTGCTGTGGCGCGGTTGAGGGTGCGGTTTTATCCGGTGGCGGGTGCGAGTCCGGGTGGCATCCAGGGGTGGCCGTTGAAGAGGCCGCGGAGGGCGTCGATCCTGGGGATGCCCCATTTCGTGGCGGTGGAGAGGTAGGACTGGACGACGGCGAAGTCGGCGAGTCCTTCGAGGGTGCGCCAGCAGCCTCCTGAGCTGCGCTGCTGGACCTTGACCGGCCTGATCGTCCTCTCAGCTTCGTTGTTAGTGAAGATGTCCAGGTCAGGGCGGGTGATGAAACGGAGGATCATGTCCTCGTGCTTCAGGAAGCGGCGGGCGATCCGGCGCGCGTCGTTCGCGGCCGTGGTCCGCCGGTAGATATTGACGGCAAGCCCGGATTCGGCGATGGCCCGGTACCGGCTGGTCAGGCTGCTGACGGCGGCCGGGTCCAGGGCCTGGCACGCCTCGGCGCGGGCGTCGCGGGCGGCGTCCCGGGCTTCGATGAGGAGGCAGGCCATCTGCTCCGCCCAGTCCTGCTTCCCGGGCTCGAACTGGTAAAGGTCCCGCAGGTCGCGCAGGAGATGGGCGCCGCACCAGGCGTGCAGCGCTCCCGTGAGGTGCCCGTAGCCCCCGTGGTAGCCGTCACGGACGAGAATGCCGGAGTAGCCGGGGAGCACGCCGCCGGCGTCGACGGCGCCGGCGGACCGGTCCCCGGTGTGCATATGTGTCAGGAAGGCGGTGCAGGCCAGGTGGACGTAGCGCAGGCCGCCGGCAGCGCGGGCCGGGGTCTCGTCCGCGTGCACCGCCTCGGCCTGCCGCAGCAACCCCGCGACCAGGTCCATGAACCCGCTCGATTCCACCAGGCCGGCGGCCTTCGCCCGCACCCCGGCGAGCCAGCCGGCGGAGGCCCGCAGCCCGGCCAGCTGCGCCATCAGCTCCGCCGCCCGGCCCGTGGGAATGTAGTTCCCGCAGGTCAGCAGGGCTGCCTGCGCGTGCGCTTCCGGCCCGTAGCCGGCCCGCGCCCGCACGCCCGCCGGCAGCTCCCCCTCACTGACCGTGCCGCAGCACGGGCACGTCTTCGACTGCGCCACGTGCTCGGTCACCTCGGGCGCCGGCGCGGGCAGGATGTCAGTGACCTGATGGCGGCGTTGCGCAAAGACCGGCGCGCCCGCCAGGCCCGTCCCGCATTCCCGGCACTCGGCCGGCGGGTACCAGAACCGGTGATCCGGGTCATCCACCAGGCGCATCGTCGTGCCGGGCTCGCCCGGCTGCTTTCCCGGCGCCCGCGTCCCCTTCTCCCGCAGCGACCGGTCCTGCGGCTTCTTCCTGAACGGGCTGTCCGACGACGGCGGCCTCGATGACGTGGAGGAATCCTTCCCGGCCCGGCGCTCCAGGGCTTCCACCCTGGTCGCCAGCCGGCCGTTCTCCGCGATCGCGTCCTCGACCCGCGCGGTCATCTCCCGCACCTGGGCCGTCAGCTGCCCGATCACCCGGTACGCCTCCGCCAGCCGCTCAGCCAGCACCCCGTGCGGCAGGGCAGCAAGCTCCTCCGCAGACGGCAGGCCAGGCTCATCGGGCACAGCACGCAACCATGCCACCACACCCGCCCGCCAGCCACCCGGAACAGCAACCCGCAACTATGCCGTAACCAGCAATAACACGCTGACGCTTGCTGAATAGCTACCTGCGGCCGCTGGACCTTCTCGACCGGCTGTTCGCTTCAGCGGGTTTTCCCGCCTGTCGTGTCAGCGGTCAGAAAGCGACGTTCGCGGCGTGGAGTAGAGCGTGCAGTGAGCTGGACGACAGGGCAGCGATCTCGGCTGCGCTGCGAGTGGCGTTGTGAGGCGAGAATACCTCCGGGCTCACCTGACGCAGTGCGTCCATGTCGGCCAGGGTCCGCACGAGCTCGATCAGCGGGAACTCGCCGGTGCCTGGCCAGCCGCGGTCGAAGCAGTTCTCCTCCAGGGTCACGCCGGCCGGCAGCCGCAGCGGGCCGTCGTTGAGTTGCACGCAGTGAATCCGGTCTCCCGGGATCTCCTCGAGCATGTCCAGGGTCGATCCGCTGCGGACGTAGTGCAGGGTGTCGAAGACGATCCCGCCGTTCGGCCGGTCCGCGGCAGAGATGATCGACCACGCCTGGCGGAGCGTCTTTACTCCCCACATGGGGAGGTTCTCAAGATCGCACGTGACGTCGTACCGCGCCGCCAGATCGCAGCTAGATGCGTAATGTTCGACGATCTCGTCCGCTGTGTAGATGTCGTCGGCGAAGGTGGCGTTCAGGCTGCAGTACCTGATGCCGAGCTGTTCGCACAGATCGAAGAACTCGGTGGCCCCGATGTCGAAATCCTCGATGTAGGACGCGTTCATGTTGGTCGGGAGCCATCGTGGGTTCCAGTTGCTGAGTGGATCGAGGCGTGTGATGGCCACGCCGTTCTCCGCGGCGATCTCCAGCATGTCCTTGGGCCGGAGTCCGCCCTTGATCGTGTCACGCGCCTCGTGCGGATGCAGGGATAGCTGGCCGAATCCGGCGAGCTTGGTGGCGCGGATCTTGTCGCGGAAGCCGAGGTGGCGGACGTTGGAGAACGGCATGACCAGTGGGTCC
>JBAPYC010001379.1:0-3536 GCA_049284535.1 Streptosporangiaceae bacterium | reverse complement strand
ACCCGCAGCGGGTCGATGATGCCCATCTCGATCATGTTGCCGTGCCGGCCCGCAAGCGCATCGAACCCTTCGTCCGGTCCCATCGTCCGGGTCTGGGCGACGACGTCCGCCGCCTGGTAGCCCGCGTTGGCCGCGATGAAGTAGGCCGGCTCACCCAGCGCCCTGCGGACGATGTCCACGCCGGTGGCGTAGTCGCCGGTGACGTCGAGGCCGTCCAGCACGCTCTCGGAGTGCAGCAGCGCGGCACCGCCGCCGGCCACGATGCCCTCGGCCATCGCGGCCCGAGTGGCGGACAGCGCGTCCTCGACCCGGTGCTGCAGCTCCTTGAGCTCGGCCGGGGTGGCCGCCCCGACGCTGATCACCGCGACCTTGCCGCTCAGCGCGCCGATCCGTTCGTTCAGCACGTCCTCGTCGATGCCGTACTGGGCCCGCTCGAGTTCCGAGCGCATCTGGGTCAGCCGGAACTCCACGTCTTCCCGGGAGCCGGCGCCGCCGATGATCGTGGTGTTGTCGGCGGTGACCCGGACCTGCTGGGCGCGGCCGAGCTGGGCCACGGTCATCGTCTCCAGGGTGAAGCCGGCGTGCTTGGACAGCACGGCCCCGCCGGTGAGCGCGGCGATGTCCTCCAGCTTGTGCAGCCGCCGGTCACCGAACCCGGGCGCCCGCACGGCCACGCACTGGAAGGTCCGGTTCACGTGGTTGTGGACCAGCATGGACAGCGCCGTGCCCTCGACGTTCTCGGCCAGGATGATCAGCGGGCGGGGCGCCCGCATGATCTTGTCGAGCAGCGGCATCAGGTCCTGGACCTTGGTGATCTTCTCGCTGCACAGCAGGATGTACGGGTCCTCGACGACGGCTTCCAGGGCAGCCGGGTTGGTAACCATGTAGGGCGAGAGGTAGCCGTTGTCGAACTCGAAGCCCTCGACGAAGTCGACCCTCATCCCGGGTGTCGGCAGCTCCTGCACGGTCACGATGCCGCCGTCGCCCACGGTGTACAGCGCCTTGGCGATCACGCCGCCCACCGCGTCGTCGTCGTTGGCCGAGATCGCCGCGACCCGGGCGTAGTCCTCCTCGGTCTTGACCGGGTGCGCCACGCCGCGCAGGTACTCGACCAGGTGACCGACGGCCAGGTCGATGCCCCGCTTGACCAGCACCGGGTTGCCGCCCTTGGCGATGGCCTGCATGCCCTCGTGGATGATGGCCTGGGCGATCACGGTGGCGGTGGTGGTGCCGTCGCCGACGATGTCGTTGGTCTTGATCGCGGCTTCCTTGACCAGCTGCGCGCCCATGTTCTCGAACTGGTCCTTGAGGTAAATCTCGCGCGCGATCGTCACGCCGTCGTTGGTGACCACGGGCGTGCCGGTGATCTTCTCCAGGATGACGTTGCGCCCCTTGGGGCCGAGCGTCGACTTGACGGCTTCGGCCAGCTGGTCCACGCCCCTGAGCAGGAGGTCACGGGCTTCCGGGCCAAAACGGAGTTCCTTGGCCATTATCGCATCTCCTAAGGGACGAGGATGGCGCGGCCGCGGACGCGGCCTGCGTCGAGGTCGGCGAGGGCGTCGGGGGCGGCGTCGAGCGGGTAGGTCTTGGTGTGCAAGGTGACCTTCCCGGCCTGCGCCAGCGCCATCAGCTCGGCCAGTTCGTTGTAGGTACCGACGATGTTGCCGATGATGTTGCGTTCGGTCGAGATGATGTCCAGGGTCGGGATCTCCAGCTGGCCGCCGTAGCCGATCACGTAGTACGAGCCGGCCGGCCGGGTCATGTTCCAGCCCTCCATCTCGGCGCCCTGCTCGGCGACGAAGTCGAGCACCACGTGGGCGCCCTGGCCGCCGGTCAGCTCCTTGACCGCGTCGACGTGCTTGCCGTCGGCGACCACCGTCTGCTGGGCGCCGAGCTCGGACGCCAGCTTGAGCGCGTCCGGATTGCGGTCGACCACCACGATGTTGGTCCCGCTGAGCTCGGCCAGGCACTGGATGCCGATGTGGCCCAGGCCTCCGGCGCCGATCACCACGCAGGTGGTGCTGGGGTACAGCAGCGGCAGGGCCTTGCGGACCGCGTGGTAGGCGGTGATGCCGGCGTCGGCCAGCGCGGCCACGTCCTCCGGGCGCGTCTCCGGGTTGAGCTTGATGCAGGCCCGGGCCGAGGTGAGCAGGTACTCGGCCATGCCGCCGTCGCGGGACAGCCCGGGGAACTCGCTGTTCTCGCAGTGCATGTCGTCGCCGGCCCGGCACGCGTGGCACAGGCCGCAGGTGGGGGTGGGGTGCAAGATGACGGTGTCGCCGACGGCCACGTTGGTCACGGCCGAGCCGACCTCGTGCACCCAGCCCGCGTTCTCGTGGCCGAGGATGTACGGCAGCGGGGTGCCCATGGCCGCGTCCCACTGGCCTTCGATGATGTGCAGGTCGGTCCGGCAGACGCCGGCGCCGCCGATCTTCACGATGACGTCGAGCGGTCCGCTGATCTTCGGGTCAGGCACCTCGTCGATCACCGGCTGAGTGTGGAATTTATGCAACCGGACGGCCTTCATGGGTCCTCCTCGACCTGCGTCGGAACGTTTACTCAGTCCTCAGTGTCAGTCCACTGGCGGGACGGTCTCGCCCTGCCCTTGGGTGTTGTTATATCGGTGCTGCAGCATGCCGCGGCAGATCCCGGCGTTCGCCTCGATGCTGGTCCGGGTCAGCTGGGCCTTGCGCAGGTGCAGCGGCATCGCCCCGGCGTCGACCGGCGCCCCGGTCTTCGGGTCGATGACCAGCGGTGCGTCGTCCCCGGCGGGCAGGCCCAGATCGGCCCGGCGCGAGCGCAGCCGGTCCGCAGCGGCAGAAGGCGGCAGCTCGCCAAGTGTCATCGCGAGCAATGCCGCCGGTTCCGCGCCTGCCGCCAGCAGCGGCCTGCATACCTGGTCCGTACCTGCCATCACCGCCTTGCGCAGGAAGTCTGCGCGCAGATCGTGCAGCTCGCTGACGGCCTCGCCGTCGAAGGACTGGACGAAGCCGGCCTGGGCGGCCACGCCGCCGTTGATCACGTCGGAGGCGAAGTGGTCCTCGAGCACCACCTCGGTGTTCGCCACGCCCGGCAGCGCCGACACCGCGTCATAGGCGTCGGCCACCATCAGGTAGGCGAAGTTGGGCGCGCAGAAGTAGGTCGGGAGCCGCAGCCGGACCTGGGCGTCCCCGGCCGCTGAAACGGCCACCGAGGAGACGAAGCCGAGTGAGGTGATCGGCTCGTCGAGCTCAGGGTCGCGTACCGTCTCCAGTGCCCGGAGCAGCCGGTCCCGCGGGGCACCGGAGGCCGCGCGGGCCTCCGGTGCCATGCCGCGGGCCGGTCCGGCAGTCGCCGGTGCGCTCACGCCCCGGCGACCGGCTGTGACCGGTCCTCGACCAGCTGGGCGTCGTCCCGGGCGGCCGGGGCGGTCTCGTCCTTCAGCTGCGCCTCGGCCGGGACCTCGATGCCGTACAGCTTGGCCGCGTTCAGGCCAAGGATCTTCTTCTTGCCGGCCGTGTTCAGCCGCGGGAAGTCGGCGAACTCGTCGCGGTCCG
>JBAPYC010001378.1:0-1601 GCA_049284535.1 Streptosporangiaceae bacterium | reverse complement strand
AGTTAAGTGGGGACGGGCATCCGCCAGAATATGATCTTGGTCATGGGTGTCAGGCGGGTGGTCTCGCCTGGCTTGCGGGTCTTGTACCGGCCTCCTGGGCGCTTGGTCTTGCGTTCGTAGCGGCGCCCGGGGCGGGCCGGGACGAGGTGGCGGTGCCAGGTGATCTGGGCGGCCAGGTCGGCGGCGAGTTCGTCAAGGAGCGGAGGGGGAAAAGCATCCGGAGTCGCTGATGCGGCTGCGGACGGCCTCGCGGGCGGCGGTGAAAGATATCCGCAGCGGGTCAAGGCCGGCGTCGTCGGCGGCGTGGCTGATCAGGGTGCGGATGGCCTGGTAGCAGCAGAGCATGGCGTAGATCTCCTGCCGGATCATCGGCGGGGACTGCGAGCGCAGCACGACGGCGGCGCCGCCGCGCAGGGAGGTCTCCAGCTCATCGAAGCAGGCCTCCAGTTCCCAGCGCCGGGCGTACGCGTCCGCGGCCTGCTCCGCTGATAGCGCCGCGGGATCGGTGATGTCGGTGACCAGGGTGAAGGTCTCGGACACCTCGCTGCCGTCGTCGCTGGCGACGGAATACTCGATGACCCGCACCGGGATGCCGGGGATGTCCTTGGGATCTGCGCCCTTGCGGCGCATCCGCCGGGAGGCGGCCGGGTCGGCGATCCGGGACAGGTACGTGCCGTCCGGCAGGACCTTCAGGACCGGCAGGTCCACATCGCTTTTCGCGCGCCACAGCACGTGCACGCCCGCATCCAGGGCCGCCTTGAGCAGGCCGTGGGACAGGAAGTTGCGGTCGGCCAGCAGCAGATCGCCGTGGCTGAGCCTGGCCAGCAGCTTCAGCGCCAGCGGCTGCTCCCCGGCAGACAGCGGCGACAGCTCGGCGCCCAGCACCGCCCGGGTCCCGCACTCGCCCGCAGCCACGACGCGGACCTGCGGGAACGGCCCCGGGCCGGCGTCGTTGCCCGGATAGCCGAACTCGGTCCCGTTCTCCTGGGTCGGCGGCACGTCCAGGCACATCCCGTCGATCGCGACAAGCCGCATCCCGGCGACATAGGCGGTGTCCTGCTCCTCCCCGGCCAGCGGCCCGGCCACCGCCTCCAGCAGCTTCTCCATCACCTGCCAGCCCAGCCGCCTGCGGGCCAGGGTGATCGCCGCGGGCGAGGGCTGCATGCCCACGGCGACCCGCACCCGGAACGTCCGCGCCCACTCCAGGCCCCGCACCAGCCTGTCCCACACCTGGCCGTAGCCGGACCCGGAGAACAGCACCATCGCCAGCAGCAGGTACACCACCACCCGCGCGGGCAGCACCCGCTTGCGCTGCTCCCGGGCCCCCGCCTCGTCAACGACCCGGTCCACCAGCTCCGGCGGGAATACCTTCGCCAGCACCCCGATCCCGATCCGGTCTGCCAGCCGGTCCCCGGCTACTGCCTGCTGTCCTCCCCTGGCCACGCAGGCGATCTTACACCGATGCAGTCTTAACTTAACGCCATTGGGGCCTGTCCTCGACCGGTAGTGGCTGGTTCCGGGCCCCACGAGGCCCGGCATCCCGGCGGCCAGCGCCCGGCCCAGCATCGCCTTCGCGAGCCTGGTCTTGGAGGCGAGTAACA
>JBAPYC010001377.1:0-5012 GCA_049284535.1 Streptosporangiaceae bacterium | reverse complement strand
GAGCACGGCTTGCCGGTGCTCGCCGAGGCGGTGCTGGCCGCGGCGCGGTCCTACCGGGCCCAGGACGAGCAAGCGTTTTATGCCGAGAACACGCGCAACCTCGAGCACGCGTACCTGGCGGCCGGCACGCCCCAGCAGGGATCCGGATTTGGCGGTGACGCGCTGGCCTGGCGGCAGGCCCGCTGGCATATCACCGAGGGCATCGGGGGCGGCGGGTCGTTTCTTGATGCCGGCTGCGCCAACGGGCTGCTGATGGAATCGGTGGTGGCCTGGTGTGCCGAGCGGGGCCTGGCCGTCGAGCCCTATGGTGTCGACATATCGCCAGCTCTGGCCGACCTGGCCCGGCGGCGCCTGCCGCAGTGGGCGGCCCGCATCTGGACCGGCAACGCCATCGACTGGCAGCCGCCCGGCGGACAGCGCTTCGATTACGTGCACATCGGCCTGGACAGCGTGCCGCGCCTGCGCCGCGCGGACCTGATCCGCCACCACCTGGACCAGACCGTGCGCCCAGGCAGCGGCCGGCTGCTGGTCAGCGACTACTCCGCCAACCCGGCCTCGGGCCACCCGCTCGCCGCCGGCACGCTCGCCACGCTCGGGTTCCGCTGCGCTGGCCAGAGCAGCGGAGGCGACCGGCCCGGGCGCCTCGGGATCCCGACGGCCTGGGTGAACGCAGATTCCCCGTGGTGACGCGGCAGTGCTAGCCAGCGAGGGGCAAGCTGCGGTCGGGCTACCTGCGGCGGTCTGTGGCGCTGGCGACGTTGGCGATGATCGCCGCGAACGGCGGGATCACCAGCGCCACGACCGAGACGACGACGGCCGCAACGGTCGAGTAGCGGTCCAGCACGGCCCAGGACAGCACGAACAGCCCAATACACACGGCCATCAGCCCGAAGTAGAGCCGCCGGTCGCGGCGCGACGGCTGCGGCCCGGCTCCGTCCGGCGTCCGGTCCGTCATGGCGGCGTCGTGGCCCGTCCCGGCGGGGTAGGCGGGCCGGCGGGGTCCTGATTGCAGCTCATCTACTGATATCCCCTTCAGCGGGGCCGCTCTTCTTACCCCGAGGGTATGTCCCGGTCCCGGCCCCTGCGCCGTCAGCCCTCCAGGGCGCCGCGCATCGGCTTGAGCTTCACCATCGTCTCGGCCAGCTCGGCGGCCGGGTCCGAGCCAGCCACGATCCCGCAGCCGGCGAACAGCCGCGCGGTCCGGCCGGCCAGCTGCGCGCAGCGCAAGGCGATGCCCCATTCGCCGTTGCCCTCGGCGTCGATCCAGCCGACTGGCCCGGCGTACCGTTCCCGGTTCATGTGCTCGAGCTCGCGGATCAGCTCCAGGGCGCTTCCGGCCGGCGTGCCGCAGACGGCGGCGGGGGGGTGCACCGCCGCGGCCAGGGCCAGCGCCGATTTCGGCGCCTCACCGGCGGCCAGCGTGCCCGCGATCCGGGTCCCGAGGTGCTGGAGGTTCGGGTACTTCAGCAGCGCGGGCCGGGCCTCCACGCTGAGCTCCGCGCACAGCGGCCCCAGGCCGTCGCGGATGGAGGCCACCGCGTAGGCGTGTTCCTCGTTGTTCTTGGCCGAGGAGAGCAGCTCGGCGCCGAGGGCGTCGTCTTCGGCCGGGCTGGCGCCGCGCGGCAGCGTGCCCCCGAGGACCAGCGCGCTGACCCGGCGGCCGTCGCGCCGGACGAGCAGCTCCGGGGTGGCGCCGATCATCCCGTCACAGGCGAATGTGAAGCAGTCCGGATAGCGGGCGGCTAGCCGGCGCAGCAGGACCCGGGCGTCGATGGGCTCGGCGGCGGTGGCGAACACGTCGCGGGCGAGCACCACTTTGCGCAGGCCGCCCGCGTCGATGGCGGCGACGGCCTCAGCCACGGCCTGTTCCCAGCGGGGCCCGGGCAGGCTGCCGTCACGCCAGGTCAGTCCGGCCGGCGGCGCCGGGTCGGGACCAGGCCCGGGCAGCTCCGCCAGTTCCGGCCGCCCGGCCTCGGTCACCGTGGTAAGCCAGGCCCGGCCCTGGCCGTCGCGGCCGGCCAGGAGCCGCGGGATGATCAGGACGGACCCGTCCGACGATGCGTCGAAGGTGAAGCTGCCGAACGCTACCGGCCCGGAACCGCGCACCCGCACCTCATCGTCGACGTCGATGACGTCGAACACCGACCGCAGCCACTTTTCCCCGGCCGTGAACCGGTCCTCACCGGCGGGGAGCGTGACCCGGAACGCCTCGCCCCAGCCGGCCAGGCCGGCGCCGTGATACACCCACGCGACCACGTCCGGCTGGGGGAGCCCGGCCAGCAGATCTCCGGGATCGGGAATAGCGACGGTGCGGGCGCTGAACCGCCCGGTTCCCAGGCGGCTCAGCACCCGCACACGACCGCTCGCGTCACCTGGTCAGCCGCCACGACCCCACATTCTAGGTCCCATCCGGCACCATGACGCTTTCCGGGCTGGCCAGCGCGTCGAAGTCGGGCCGGCGTGCCAGCGCGCTCGGCCACCAGACATGCCGCCCGATATCCAGGGTCAGCGCGGTCACGAGCACCGACCTGACGATGATGGTGTCGAGCAGTACGCCCAGCGCGACCGCAAAGCCGATCTCGGTGAACTCCACCAGCGGCAGCGTGCCGAGCATGGCGAACGTGCCCGCCAGCACCAGGCCGGCCGAGGTGATGACGCCGCCGGTCGCGGCCAGCCCGGTCACCGCCCCGCGCCGGGTGCCGGCCCGGATTGCTTCCTCGCGCACCCGGGTCATCAGGAAGATGTTGTAGTCGATGCCCAGTGCCACCAGGAACACGAAGACGAACAGCGGCAGCGAGGTATCGGCGCCGGCGAACCCGAAGACGTGCTTGAAGAACAACGCGGAGATGCCCAGCGCCGAGGCGAAGGACAGCACCACCGTGGCGATTAGCATCAGCGGTGCCACGATCGCGCGCAGCAGCAGGCCGAGGATGACCAGCACCACGCCGAGGATCAGCGGGATGAGCACGTCCCGGTCATGGGCCGAGGCGCTCTCCACGTCCTGGTTGATCGCGGTGCCGCCGCCCACCTTGGCATCGGAGCCCGGGATGGCATGCACCTCGGTGCGTATCTTGTCCACCAGCGTGTAGGCGGCCGGGCTGTCCGGCGCCGGGACCATCGTCGCCTCCAGGAAGGTCCGGCCGTCCTTGGTCACCGGCGGTGTCACCGACGCGATACCGGACGTGCCGGCCAGCGTGTTTTGGACCTGTCCCGCGCTGGCTGCGCTGGATATCACGTCCACCGGCTCGCCGGAACCCGCCGGGAAGTACTTAGCGAGCACCTGCTGGGCAGCGACCGACGGCGGGCTGCCGCGGAAGCCCTGGGCCGTGGTCAGCGTGCCGATCTTGAAGCCGGCCAGGCCGAACGCGCCCGCTCCGAGCAGGATCGCGGTGACCAGCCAGACCGTGCGCGGGCGGCGGCTGATGCCGCGCCCGACCCGTGACCACACGCCGCGGCTGGTCGGCTCGGCCGAGCCGTAGTGCGGCTTGGCCGGCCAGAAGAGCCACCGGCCGAAGACGACCAGGAGCGCGGGCAGCAGCGTGATCATGGCGATCAGGCCCACGCCGATCCCGACGGCGGCAACCGGCCCCAGCCCGGAGATGTCGTTGGATTCGGCCGCGAGCAGGCAGAGCATGCCGGCCACCACGGTCAGGCCGCTGGCGATGATGGCCGGGCCGGCCCGGTGCAGCGCTACCGCCATGGCCTCGTGCCGGTCCTTATGCCGCCGCAGTTCCTCCCGGTACCGGGCGATGAGCAGCAGCGCGTAGTCCGTGCTCGCCCCGATGACCAGCACGACCAGGATGCCCTCGCTCTGCCCGTTGACGGTCAGGTTCGCATGCTGGGTGAGCAGGTAGATGACAGCCTCGGCCACGGTCAGGGCGACACCGGCGGACATGATCGGAAGCAGCCACAAGATGGGGCTGCGGTAGGTAAGCAACAGCAGCACGATGACCACGGCCAAGGTGGCGTACAGCAACGTCGAGTCAATGCCCTTGAAGATCTTGAGCTCGTCGTTCGCGCTGGCTGCGGGTCCGCCCACGTACACGCTCATCCCGTCGTCGCCCTTGACCGCGGTGGCCTTGACGTTGGAGACGAAGCCGCTGATGTCGCTGTTGTAGCCCAGGACCGCCCCGACGGTGGTCACGATGGCCTTGTGGTCACGGGACACCGCCGGCTGGCTGACCCGCCCGTCCACGACGGGCAGTGCGGCGAACTGGCGGGCGTCCGCGTCCGCCTTGCGCACGTCGGCGGCGGTCACCCCGCCGGGCCGTACGTAGACCACCAGCGCAGGGTTGTAGTTCTTGTTCTGGAACAGGTTCTGCTGGTTCAGTTCCTGGGTGGACTCGGCCGACCCCGGCAGGTAGGCCGAGGCATCGTTCTTCTCTGCCCCCTGGAGCTTGCCTGCCAGCGAGCCCAGGGCTGCGACCACCAGGATCCAGAACACGACCACCACCCACTTGGAGCGGCGGCCGCAGATAAACGAGATCAGGCGGCCCCCGCCGCCTGATCTCGTCCGGCCCTGGCCAGGCTCCGGTTTCCCGGAGCCTGGCGGGCGTGAGATGCCCGGGTCGGTTCCCGGCGCATTACGGGGCGCCCCCGTGGTCCCGCGTGCCACGTCGTCCTCCTCAGCATTGAGCCAACTTCGATGGAGTGCTCAGGCAATACGATGTATCGCATTGATACTGGCTGTCAAGTTATATCTCGATAGCCTGCTCAGCCGGATATGCGCACGGCGAGCTACGCCAGTGATGGGCTAGCTGGCCTTGCCAGCACAAGGCCCTGCCGCAGGAATCCGCATTCCCGCAGGAACACCCATGTCGCGCCGGGGACGGGCCTGTCCCGCTTAAGACTGGCATGTCCCGCCTCAGCCGTGCATCTTTTTTAATTCGAGCATCTGCTGTCGGGCTAGGCCGCGGTACCGGCCGTCCGGTCGTGGCGCACGCGCCGCCAGCCGGCCTGGCCGCCGGCCATGCGGCCCCCGCGTCCGCCATCTGGCTGACCCCGTGCGGACG
>JBAPYC010001376.1:0-14793 GCA_049284535.1 Streptosporangiaceae bacterium | reverse complement strand
GTCCGGCTGCCCGGCCCGGCCTGTCCCGGCGACCAGCTCGTCGCTTTCCTCGGCCGCCAGCCCGAGCCGGCCAGCAGGCCGGAAAGTCGCGGGCCGGATCGCGGCGAGTCGCGGGAATCCGGCTGGTCTGTATAAGTGAGCCGCCAGGAAGGCGGCGCAGAACCCGCACGACTGGAGCAACAGACATGACGATCGAAGGCAAGACCATACTGGTCACCGGGGCGAATCGCGGCATCGGGCAGGCGCTGGTCACCGAGGCCCTCCGCCGGGGCGCGGGGCGGGTGTACGCCGGCACGCGCCAGCCCCTGACCCACCCGGACGGGCGCGTCGTGCCCCTGACCCTGGACGTCACTGACGCGGACCAGATTCAGGCCGCGGTCGGCAACATCGGATCTCTCGACATCCTCGTCAACAACGCCGGCATCGCGCTCTACGACGACCTCAGCGACCGGGCCGCGCTCGAGCAGCACCTCGCCGTCAACCTCTTCGGCACCTACGGCATCACCCAGGCCTTCCTGCCGCTGCTGGCCCGTTCCCAGGGCGCCATCGTCAACAACGTGTCAACCATGGCCGTCGCCCCCTTCCCGTTCACTCCGGCCTACGCAGTATCCAAGGCGGCCGCGTTCAACCTGACCCAGTCGCTGCGCGCGCTGCTGGCCGGGCGGGGCGTGCGGGTGCACGCGGTCCTGACCGGCCCGGTCGACACCGATATGACCCGGGGCTTCGACATCCCCAAGGCCTCGCCGCAGTCCGTGGCCCGCGCCATCTTCGACGGCGTGGAGAACGGTGAGGACGACATCTTCCCCGATTCCTACTCGGCATCCATCGCCGACAGCTGGCGCAACGGCGCGATCAAGGCGATGGAGCGCGAGAACGCCGCGTTCGTCGCGGCTGAGCTCACCGCGGCATAGACAGACGTCAGAAAGGGAGGCAGGACGCGATGACGGATCACCAGGTTGTCAGCCGCCAGGAATGGCAGGCCGCACGCGAGGAGTTGCTGAAGCGCGAGAAGGAACACACTCAGATGGCGGACGAGCTGGCGCGTCAGCGGCGCGAGCTGCCCTGGGTCACGGTCGAGAAGGAGTACCGGTTCGACACGGACGACGGGACGCGGACCCTGGCCGAGCTCTTCGGCGGCCGCTCCCAGCTGCTGTTCTACCACTTCATGTTCGGGCCGAGCTATGCGGCGGGGGACCCAACCAACTCCTCGATGGCCGACGGCATGGACGGTCTCCTGCCGCACCTGCGCGCCCGCGACGTGACCCTGCTGCTCGTATCGCAGGCTCCGCTGGCCAAGCTCCAGGCGTACAAGCGGCGGATGGGCTGGAGCGTCCCCTGGGTCTCGTCGGCGAACACCGACTTCAACCTCGACTTCGGCGGCTCCTACACCCCGGACCAAGTACGTTCGTGGGGCCTGGACGAGGGCGGCCTGCCGCCGATCGTGCCCCTGAACGCGGCCGCGACCGGGACCGATATCCCCGGATACCTCTCGGAGTCACCGGCGGTGAGCGTCTTCAGCCGCCGAGACGGCGCGGTCTACCAGACCTACGGGACCGCGGGGCGCGGGGTCGAGTTCCTCATGGGTTACTACCCGGTCCTCGACCGGGTGCCCAAGGGGCGCGATGAGGGTGACGCGTGGCAGACCTGGATTCGCCGCCACGACGAGTACGTCTGAGGCACGCCGGTCACGCACAGGTCCTCAGCGCAGCAGCCGGTCGATGGCGAGCTGCATGACCTGGGCCCGGCTCTTGTCGCGGTGGTCGGTGGCGACGAAGTAGCTGCCGATCACCAGCGAGTAGGCCGTCATGCTGCGGACCTCGACATCGTCCTCGTCCGCGCAGAACGGCCGGAACAGCGAGCGTACGAAGTCCATCCGCCGGTTGTCGGCCCGGCGCAGCCGCCCGGCGACGTCACCGTCGCGCCGGGCCCAGTCCCGGACGGCCAGCTCGACGGCCAGTCCTTCCGGTGAGGTAGTGATCTCGAACAGTTTCCATAGCTTGGCCCGCGTATCCCCGGGCTGGTTCTCGACCCGCGCGATGATGTCCTCGGTTCCTGCCTTTTCCCAGGTGTCGAGCATCTCCGTGATCAGCGCCTGGCGATCGGCGAAGTGCCAGTAGAAACCGCCCTTGGACACCCCCAGGGAGGTGGCCAGCGTCTCGACCCGCACGGCATCCGGGCCGCCGGCCGCCAGGGCCTGCAGGGCCGCGTGCACCCAGACACCGCGCGGGGTCCTGACCTTGGCCACGGCATATCTATACGGCACCGTATTGACCAGCGCAAGCGGACGTGCTTAATATCCATACGTTGCCGTATGGATTGGGGACTGGCATGAGGGTTCCGAACGCAGTACATCAATCCCGTCCCTGGCGTATCGGCGAGGTCGCGCCGGACTTCAGGCTGGAGGACGTCTGGGCGCTGCCCGTGTACGGCGGCGCCGACGACTTCCCGAAGCTGCTCGAGGTCATGGCGTCTCGCGATCTGTCCCACCAGGCGCCAGTCATGCTCCGGCTGATGTTCGCCGTCCGCTGGCAGCTTGGCCGCTGGTTCGGCTGGGATGACCCGGCCGACCGCCCGATCCCAGGCCGGAGCGAGATCTCACTGACCGAACGTCTCCCGCCTGACCTGCGCGGCACGGTGGCCGGCATGAAGTTCGGGTCCCCGTTCACGCCTGTCTATCGCACCGGCACCGAGTTTGCCGCGGAGATCTCCAACCAGACGGTGCATGGCGTGATGCACCTGACCTGGGTCGAGCGCGGCGATGGCCGCTACCAGGGCCAGATGGCCGTCTACGTCAAGCCGCGCGGCCGATTCGGCCGTCAGTACATGGCGTTCATCGCACCATTCCGGCACTGGGTCGTCTACCCGGCCCTGCTGCGCCAGATCGAACGGGCCTGGAATACGCGCCTCCCTCGATAGCCGCACGCGGCCGCTGCTTACAAGCGGCTGGTCGCACGTGTCCGTAGTCGGGCAGCTGGCGGGAACGGCAGCACTCCCGACGCGCCCGGGCGTGAAGAACCCTTAGGCCGCCGCTCGCATCGCGTGCTCGTAACGATCCCGTAGCGCCCGCTCCCTAGCCTGCAATTAGGTACGAAGGTGGACGCGCACGAGGGAGTGCGAGATGGTTCAGCGGGGGATTTATTACGCGGCCAGCATGATCATGCTCTGCGCTATCGGCGCGGCATTGCTGCAGCTGGCTCTGCAGATTCTCAGTCTTTCTTCGCCGCTGGCTGACGCCGCGGCCGTTCTCGCGGGCGCCGCGATCGTAGTTCATTCGCTCCGCCGGCGCAGGCGCGCCGCAGCAATGCACCATCCGGTTGCAGGCACGGCCCGCGGGGAAGGCGTTCAGCACCGCGGGAAGGTGGTGGCCCGGCCTCCGCGCCGTTGGCCGGAGCCACGCCGGGGGTCCGCCGCTTGGCAGATTCCGGTTCCGGAGCGGCGCCGTAGCAGGGCTTCGCGTCATTCCGTGGTCCTGTACCACTAGGCGTCATCTTGACGCTTGCGCACTTGATCGTGAACGCACGGCCCTGTCGGGCGGATGGTGTCCTGGCGCGGGAGAATGGCCCGATGGATCTTGGACTGCGGGACAGGGTTTACCTCGTGACCGGCGGCAGCCGCGGCCTGGGGTTCGCGGCGGCTCAGGTGCTCGTCGCAGACGGGGCTCGCGTCGTGCTGAGCGCTCCGCACCAGGCCACGGCCGCGGCGGCCGCGGCACGCCTGATGGAGAGCGCCGCTGCAGCGGGCGCCGGCGCGGAAGAGCGGGTGGACTGGGTGGTGGCGGACAACGCGGATCCGTATACCCCGGCGCGGCTGATCGCGGCGGCCCGGGAGCACTTTGACCGGCTGGACGGGGCGGTGATCAGCGTGGGCGGATCACCGTCCGGGACGATCGCGACCACGGGGGACGACGCGTGGCGGGCGGCGTTTGAGAGCGTGTTTCTCGGGGCGCTCCGGCTGGCGCGGGTGCTGGCATCAGATATCGCCAGTGAGAGCGACGGAGGTGACGGCCGGGCGCTTAACGGGGAAGGCGCGTCGATCGTCTTTGTGCTGGCCTCGTCGGTGCGAGTGCCGCTGGCCGAGCTGGCCATCTCTAATGGGCTGTTCCCGGGACTGGCCGGGGTAGTGAAGACGATGGCTGGGGAGCTGGGCCCGGCCGGGATCCGGGTCAACGGAGTGCTGCCGGTCAGGATCGCCACCGACCGGGTCCGGGAACTCGACGCCCAGCACGGCGATCCCGACAAGGTGCGGGCCCGGCTGTCCGAGCGCATCCCGTTGCGCCGGTATGGCGAGCCGGAGGAGTTCGGGCGGGTGGCGGCGTTCCTGCTATCTCCGGCCGCGTCCTACATCACCGGGGCGATGATCCCGGTCGACGGCGGGGCCATCAGCTCGATCTGAACACTCGACCTGAACCGGGGACGGCTCGTGCTCCATGCACACGGCACTTAGCCCGGGCCTGAGTCGTTCTGCTGTCATGACAACGGTACGGATCGCACAGATCGAGCCGTGGCCCGGCAAACGCATGGGTGGTCGCGGGTTCAGGATCTCCTCGTTCCTGGTGGTGCTGGCCGACGACTCCGGCGGCCGGGCCATCCCGATCTGGCTGAACGGGCCGGAAGGACACGGCCTGTTCCGGGGCGATGGTGATCACCCCCACCCCGAACCCGCGGAGGTGATCACCGCCGGCCTGCTGAGTGCCGCCGACGTGACCATAACCAGCGTGGACATCGACGAACTGGACCCCGCGCTGACCACCGGCCCACGGCATGGGCGCGACGGCGTACAGGCGAACGCGCGGATCGGGTTCACCGCGGCAGGCTCCGGTGAGTCCCGGCAGATGACGGCGCGCATCGGGTATGCGCTGGCCATGGCCGCGGCCACCGGCGCACCGATCCGGGTGGCCGACCCGCTGATGGACCAGCTCGCGGTCCCCGCCCAGGATGACCTCGCAGGCCAGTTCACCAGGGACGTGCCGCTGCCACGGAAGCGCCGCGGCTGGTCGCGCCTGCTCCACGGGCACCGCCGGCCGGTTCACCTGGCGACTCGCTAGCCACCCACCGGGGCGATGATCCCGATCTGAACCCCAGGGCGGCTCAGGCGTCGCGGCGTTCGAGGAGGTAGGCGGCGGCAGCCAGCGCGAGCACGGTCCAGATGCACAGGACGCCGAAGCCCTGCCAGGGGGACAGCAGGTCGCCGGATACCTCGCGGGTGTGGGTGATCAGGGTTCCGGCCTGCTCGGGCAGGTAGGCGTTGATGTGCGCACCCCAGCTGCTCGGCAGCAGGCCGGACAGGATGGGCAGCACGAAAATCACGCCGATGATGGTGGAGATGGCCCCGGCAGTGTGCCGGATCATGGTGCCGATGGCCAGCGCGAGCAGGCCGAGCACGGTGAGGTACAGGCCGGCGCCGATCACCGCGCGGGCGACGCCCGC
The DNA here is from genome assembly GCA_049284535.1 of Streptosporangiaceae bacterium. Classification (GTDB taxonomy): domain Bacteria; phylum Actinomycetota; class Actinomycetes; order Streptosporangiales; family Streptosporangiaceae; genus Palsa-504. The sequence continues at coordinate 9,367 of JBAPYC010001376.1, read as the reverse complement.
GTCGCCCAGCGACACCGGCACGTGCGCGTGCAAGATGGCCGAGCCGACGAAGAACGAGCAGAAGGCCACGATCTCCGTCACCACGATCAGGAGCGCGGCGAACACCACCGCCTTGGCGGCCAGCATCGGCAGCCGGCGCGGGACGGCCAGCAGCGAGGCGCGGATCACGCCGGTCGAGTACTCGGTGGTGATGACCAGCACACCCAGGACGGCGATGGCGAGCTGGCCCAGCCCGATCCCGGTGCCCAGGATGAACCCAACCGGGTCGGACAGGGCGGTGGCGTCCCGTGACGCGGCCTGCGGGCCGTACCAGTGTGACTCGCTCAGCCAGCCGATCAGCGCGGTGAAGCCGATGCATACCACCACGAAGGTGATCAGCGTCCAGACGGTGGAGCGGACCGAGCGGATCTTGGTCCACTCCGCCCGCATCAGGCCGGGGAACCCGGCGTGGCGGCCCGGGGCGGGACTGGCGGGGCCGCGGGCCGGGGTGACCGGCGTGGTGGCCGTCATCGGGTACTCCCCTCCCTGGCGGGGACTGCCGCCTCCGGATTGGGTGCGCCGAATTCGACGCTGCCGGACGTCAGCTCCATGAACGCCCCTTCCAGCGAGGCCAGCGGGGTCAGCTCGTGCAGCACGATGGACGCGGACGCGGCCAGCTCACCGACCCGCGGTGCCTCCAGGCCGGTGACCGTGAGCAGCCCGGCGCCGTTCTCCGTGCCGCCCGGTACCACCTTCCCGCCCGCCGCGGTGATCAGCTCGGCCAGCTTGTCCGCGCCCGGGGTACGGACCCGGACCGACTTGTCGGTGCTGCGGGCGATGACATCCTCGGTGCTGGCCTCGGTGATGAGCTTGCCCCGGCCGATGACGATCAGGTGGTCGGCGGTGACGGCCATCTCGTTCATCAGGTGGCTGGACACCAGGACGGTGCGGCCCTCGGCGGCGAGCGCCTTCATCAGGTTCCTGATCCACAGGACGCCCTCGGGATCGAGCCCGTTGACCGGCTCGTCCAGCAGCAGGACCTCCGGGTTGCCGAGCATGGCCACGGCCACGCCGAGCCGCTGGCTCATGCCGAGCGAGAAGCCGCCGGCCCGCTTGTCCGCCACGTCCTGCAGGCCGACCAGGGCCAGCACCTCCTCGGCCCGGCTCGCGGGCAGGCCCTGGGTCTGGGCCAGGAAGAGCAGGTGGTTACGGGCCGAACGGCCGGGGTGCACCGCCTTGGCCTCGAGCAGCGCGCCGACCGTGCGCAGCGGGTCCACCAGGTCGCGGTAGCGCTTCCCGTTGATGAGGGCGTAGCCGCTATCGCACCGGTCCAGGCCCAGGATCAGCCGCATGGTGGTCGACTTCCCCGCGCCGTTGGGCCCGAGGAATCCGGTCACCTGGCCCGGTTCGACCGTGAACGACAGGTGGTCCACGGCGGCCTTGCCGCCGTACATTTTGGTCAGATCGTGCGCTTCAATCATGCCGCTTTCCTTGCCCCGTAGCGTGCGTGCACCGTCGACCTACCTCAACCGTACTCCTCCGCGGAAGCGCCTCAAGCGCAAGCTGTTCCAGACCACGAAGACCGAGGACAGGGTCATCGCGGCCGCGGCCAGGATGGGGTTGAGGAAGCCGAGCGCGGCCAGCGGGATGGCCAGGATGTTGTAGCAAAAGGCCCAGGCCAGGTTGCGCCGGATGGTGGAAAAGGTGGCGCGGGCCAGCCGGATGGCGTCCGGCACGGCGCCCAGGTCGTCGCGGAGCAGGATCATGTCGGCGGCCACGATGGCGACATCGGTTCCCGAGCCCAGGGCCAGGCCGAGCTGGGCGGCGGCCAGGGCGGGAGCGTCGTTGACGCCGTCGCCGACCATGGCCGGGGAGCGGCCCGAGGCCTTCAGGTCGGCGATGAGCTGGGCCTTGGTGGCGGGCAGAGCGCCGCTGATGACCTCGTCGATGCCGGCCGCGGTGGCGATTGCGTGGGCAGTCGCGGCGTTGTCGCCGGTCAGGAGGATGGGGCGCAGGCCGAGCTGGCGCAGGGCGGCGATGGCCGCCGGGGCGGAGGGCTTGATGGTGTCGGTGAGGGCCAGGGCACCGCGGACGATCCCGTCCCAGCTGACCAGGACGGTGGTGCAGCCCGAGTGCTCCTGGCTGGCGGACCAGTTAGCCAGGCTGGCGGGGATGTCACCGAAGAGCTGGGCGCGGCCGATAGTGATGCCGTGGCCGGCCACGTCGGCTCTGGCCCCCAGGCCGGGGAGGGCGGTGAAGTTGTCGGCGGGCTTGAGCGGGGCGCCCTCGGCGTGGGCCAGCTGGGTGATGGCGGCGGCGACGGCGTGCTCGGAGGCCTGCTCGACGGAGCCGGCGTAGCTGAGGAGGTCCTCGCGGGTGGTGCTGGCGAGCTGAACCCCCGCCACGGTCATCTGGCCAGTGGTGACGGTGCCGGTCTTGTCCAGGACCACGGTGCCGATGGCGCGGGAGGACTCCAGCGCCTGGTAGCCCTTGATGAAGATGCCCAGCTGGGCACCTCTCCCGGAGGCGGCGACCAGGGCCGCCGGGGTAGCCAGGCCCAGCGCGCAGGGGCAGGCGATGATCAGGACGGCCAGGGCGGCGCTGACGGCGTGACCGGCCGGGCTGCCGGCGGCCAGCCAGCCGGCCAGGGTGAGGGCGGCGCAGGCCAGGACCGTGGGGACGAAGACCGCGCAGATGCGGTCGGCCAGGCGCTGGATGCCGGCCTTGTCGGCCTGGGCCTGCTCGACCATGCGGATCAGGTGGGCGAGCTGGGTGTCCTGGCCGACCTTGTCGGCCCGGACGACCAGGCGCCCGGCCACGACGATGGTGCCGCCGGTGACCTGGTCGCCTGCGGCGGCGTCGACCGGGACCGACTCCCCCGTCATCATGGCGCGGTCCACGGCGGACTGCCCGCTCACGACCTCACCGTCGGCAGCGATCCGCTCCCCCGGCCTGACGACGAAGCGCTGGCCCGTGCGCAACTGGCCCGCGGGGATCTGGTGCTCGGTGCCGTCGTCGGCCAGCACGCAGACATCCTTGGCGCCGGCGGCGATCAGGTTGTGCATGGCCACGCTGGCGGTGCGCCGGGCCCGGGCCTCATACAGGCGCCCGGCCAGCAGGAACGTGGTGACGGAGGCGGCGACCTCGAGGTAGATGCCGCCGGCGGAGCCGTGCCAGATGGCCTGGACGCCGCTCAGCCCGGTCCGGGTCCGGTCCAGGAAGAACATGGCGTAGACCGACCAGCCGGTGGCAGCCACGATGCCCAGCGATACCAGGGTGTCCATCGAGGACGAGAAGTGCCGGGCGTTCCGCAAGGCCACCTGGTGGAACGGCCACGCGGCCCAGGTCGCGACCGGGGCGGCCAGCGCGATGAGCACCCACTGCCAGCCGGTGAACCTGGTCCAACCGAAGACCGACAGCATCATCGACAGGTCGGTCAGCGGGACGAAGAAGACCAGGGCCAGGATCAGCCGGCGGCGCAGGCGCAGGACGGTGGCGCTGTCCTGGTCTGGGTCTGGGCCTGGGTCAGCATGCGGAGGCGGGGCCAGGTGGGCGGTGTAGCCGGCCGCCTCGATGACGTCGACCAGCTGCTGCACGGGCAATTGAGCGGGGGCGGTGACGTGTGCCCGTTCGGTAGTCAGATTGACCGTGGCGGCCACGCCGTCGACCTTGTTGAGCTTGTTCTGGATCCGCGACGAGCAGGCCGCGCACGTCATGCCGCCGATGACGAGCTCGAGCTCGGTCAGCTCGGGGGCAGCGGTCACGGACACATGGACACGGTACTCCGACAAGCTGTAGTGGGTTCCAGCGAGTCAGCCCTTGACGTAGGCGGTCTTCTCGGTGATAAGCCCGTCCTGGACGGTGAAGACGTCGATACCGCGGACATGGCCGCCGTCCCAGTCGTAGCGCCAGCGCTGGACGACGCGCGCGCCCGCGCTGAACGAGTCCTCGACGGTGAAGCGGCTGGCCTGGTCCTCGAAGATCGGCTGCCAGGCCGCGCTGATGGCGGCACGGCCCACGTAGCGCTGCCCGTCGGGCGGCGACGTGGACTCGAACACGCAGTCATCGCTGATCAGGGCGAGCGCGGCCGCGAGGTCGTGCGCGCCCCAGGCCGCGTTGAACCGGTCAACGACCTCCTCGGCGCCGGCGCCCCCAGTGACGCCGGCGCCATCCGTACTGAGCTGGGACGTGCTGCTCATGCCAGCGCCGGCTCCGCGGGCTCGAGGGCGCCGCGGAGCATTTCCCGCAGCCCGGGGTCGTTCTCGTGCCCGTGCCTGGCGATGGCGTGCTCCACCGCCGCGTCGAGGACTTCGGATTCTGTTCCGGCGATCGTGAGCGTGCAGCCGTTCTCGCTCGGCACCTTGCGGCAGTCGATCATGTAGCGGGTCATTGGTGACTCCTTTCGTAGTGTGCGGCCTATGCGTTGCGGGCGTAGCTGCCCGCGCCGAACCAGTCGACGGTCACCACCGGCTCGTCGCCCACCACCCAGGCGTCGTGCCCGCTGGGCAGCGCCGTGACGTCTCCGGGGCCGGCGATGAATTCGGTGCCGTCATCCATCAAGATCGCCAGCCTCCCGCTGACGTGGTACTGGAAGTGCGGGGCCTCGCAGCTGCTGGTGCCTGCGATCGGCTTGACGTCGCTGGACCAGCGCCATCCGGGCTGGAAGGTCAGCCGCCCGACCTGCCCGCCGCCGATGTCGAGGATCTCGGCGCGACCGTTGGGGAACTCGCGCGTTTCGTCGGGTGTTCCGAATGTCTTGTGCTCGGTCTTGTCCATGCGGGCTCCCGTCCTGCCCTGGGGTCTGCGTACACTTGCAGACAGGAACTTACTTACTAGTAGGTCGACCCCCTGATGTAGGCCAATTCTGACCTACTAGTAAGTTAGGAGTCAATGGGTATCGGAGGATTGATGGCTGCTGGTTCGGTGCGGGAAGACGTGGGCACGGCTGCGCGGATCCTGGACACCGCGGAGGAGCTCGTCCAGGTGCGCGGCTTCAACGGCTTCAGCTACGCCGACGTCTCCGCTGAGCTCAGCATCACCAAGGCTGCGCTGCACTACCACTTCGCGGGCAAGGCCGACCTGGGACTGGCCCTCATTACCCGGTATGCGGACCGCTTCGCCGGGGCGCTGGCCGGCATCAACGGCGGCGATGTGAGACCGGCCGCCCGGCTGGCCGAGTACGCCGGCCTGTACCTGAACGTCCTGCGGCAGCGGAAGATGTGCCTGTGCGGGATGCTCGCAGCCGAGTACCTGACGCTGCCGCAGCCCATGCGGGACGCCGTGACCAGCTTCTTCGACGCGAACGAGAGCTGGCTGGAAGGGGTCCTCGAGGAAGGCCGGCAGGACGGCACCCTGCACTTCCCCGGCACCGCCCGGGACACCGCGCGAGTGGTCATCGCCTGCCTCGAGGGGGCCATGCTCGTCGCCCGCCCCTACGGCGATATCAGCCGCTTTCAGGCCATGTCGGCCAGCCTGCTCGCCGGCCTCACCGGCGAATAGGGCTCACGCGGCCGGCGGACGTATCGGACATTCACCATCCAGGCCGGATCGCTGGCTGGAATGGGAATGCCGGGTCTTGAGCCGGGTACGGGAGGCTCATTGCCTGGGAAGGAGAGCCCGATGGCCAAGTCCAGCGATGCCGCCGAGGTACAGCGTGCTCATCGAACCGAGCTCAGTCCGTTGCGGTTCCTGGAGCGTAGCGTGCTGGTGTATCCCGACAAAGTGGCCGTGGTGCACGAGGAGCGCCGCTACACCTACCGGGAGTTCGGGGAGCGAGTGAACCGGCTCGCCTCGGCGCTGCGGGCAGCGGGCCTGCGAAAGGGTGACCGAGTAGCGTTCATCTGCCCTAACATCCCGGCGCTGCTGGAAGCGCACTACGGGGTGCCCGCCGCCGGCGGCGTGCTGGTGGCGCTGAATTACCGGCTGAACGCTCAGGACATCGGCTTCATCCTGGAGCATTCGGGTGCCCGGTTCCTGTTCGTCGACCATGAGTTTGAGCATCTTGCCCAAGGTGCGCGAGTCGACCGCGCGGTGCGCATCGACGACACCGGCGCCCCCGAGGACCCGTACGAGGCATTCCTCGCCGAAGGCTCGACGGAGCCCGTGACAAGCGAACTCGGCGACGAGGACGAGCCGATCTCCATCAACTACACCTCAGGGACGACCGGAACACCCAAGGGCGCCGTCTACCACTACCGCGGCGCGTATCTCAACGCGCTGGGCGAGGTGATCGAGACACGCCTGACTCCCGAGAGCGTGTACTTGTGGACTCTGCCCATGTTCCATTGCAATGGCTGGTGCTTTACCTGGGCGGTCACCGCGGTCGGAGGCCGCCATATTTGCCTGCGCAAGGTCGAGCCCGGGCGTATCTGGGAGCTGATCGACAGCGAGGGCGTGACACATTACAACGGCGCCCCTGCGGTCCAGGCGTCGATCCTCGACCACAAGAGCGCCCGCAAACTCGATCATGAGATCATCACGACGGTGTCAGGCTCGCCGCCGACCCCCCAGCTGTTCGCCCGTCTGACCGACATGGGGCTGCGGCCCATCCACGTCTACGGGGCCACCGAGCTGTTTGGTCCTTACATGATCTGCGAGCGCCAGGAAGGCTGGGCAGAACTTCCGGTCGAGGAGCAGGCCCGGCTGCTGGGACGCCAGGGCGTGCATTACCTGATCGCTGATCCAGTGCGAGTCGTCGACGACCAGGGCCACGAGGTGCCGGCGGACGGCGAGTCGCTCGGTGAAGTCCTGATGCGCGGCAACAACGTGATGACCGGCTATTTCGAAGATCCCGAGCAGACCAGGGAGACGCTTGCGGACGGCTGGTATCACTCGGGCGACCTCGCAGTCCGCCATCCCGACGGCTACATCGAACTGCGAGACCGCAAGAAGGACATTATCGTCTCCGGCGGCGAGAACATCTCCACCATCGAGGTCGAGACGGCGATCGGCAGGCACCCGGCCGTCGCTGCCGTGGCGGTCGTGTCCACCCCCGACGAGAAATGGGGCGAGCGGCCCAAAGCCTTCGTCGAGCTTAAAGACGGAGAGGACGCCTCCTCCGAAGACATCCTCGCCTTCGCTAAAGAGCACCTCTCCGGCTACATGCGCCCGGCCGCGGTCGAGATCACCGAACTGCCTAAGACAGCCACAGGAAAGATCCAGAAGACGGAACTGCGCGATAAGGAATGGGCCGGTCACGACCACAAAATCGGCTAACGCCAATCTCAACCAGATTCAGTCCTTGAGCTGGACGGGGAAGAGCCGACGTGTCATGCGGCCGCCTCGACTCTCCGCACCGCCCAGCAGAGGCAAGTTTCTGGTCACTTCACCAGCGGGATGACGGGAAGCAGCCTCCGTCCGAAGGTGAACCCGATCACATCGGCGGCACCGTGGTACCAGCCGAGTGCCGCCAGCACCACCGTTAGCCAGCCCGAGGCATGCACGAGACCCATGTTGCCGTTGTGCACGCCTATCGCCAGGACGATGAACGCCACCAGCAGTAGCGCCAATATCGTGGCGAGCACAGCATCGGTACGCAGCGAGGCGATCAGGAAGATGAACGTCAGCACAGCGAACATGACCAGGAACACGGTCAGCCCGCTGGCGACCGCACCGGCCGCGCCGGCCTTGCCCGCAGCGGCGGCCACCTTGCCGGCGTAGCTGTTCTCGATCAGCCCGTAGATGATCCAGAACGGGCCGTAAGAGCCGAACACGGCGGCACCGAACACGTTGCCGCGGAAGACCTCAATGATCGCGACGATGAACTGCACCGCCCCGCCGAAGACGAGGGCCATCGGGATCACCAGCGTGGCGCCGAGTGGGTTGACGAGGCCCGCGTTGTAGAGCCCGAGCATGAACGCGGTCGATGCAAATGCCAGTACGGCCCAGGCGCCGGGATCGGCCAGCGGCATCTTCGCTGCTGCCCGTCCTTCCAGCGCCCTGTCGACGGTCTCCTGCACATCCACAGCCCGGTTGTCTTGTGTCATCCGTACCTCCGGTGTGGTCGCTGCTGCGGCGCTTTGCGGACAAAGCCCGCGTATGCCACGTCATGCCCTACCCCAGTCGGAAGGATCAATCATTATTTACGAGGCGGAGGTACCGGACGTGTTCGGTTCAGCCGAGCATGCGCGCCGCGGCGGCCCGCAGTAATGGCCGGGCTGTTCCCATTACGCGGTCGCGACCAGGAGGTCCTCTCCGGTGGGAAGGTGCAGCCCGTCCGGCCGCTCCCGGAAATAGCGTGCGTTCACCTCGGCCGACGAGACGTGCCGCGCGTCGGTGAACCCCGCCTCGCGGGCCAGGGCCACGATCTCCTCCGGTGTGAAGAAGCTGCGGAACGGTGTTCCCGCGGCCGCCGCTCCTCGCTGGCTGATCTCGAGTCCCGGCCGGTCCTGCGCCGCCAGGAGCTCCAGCGGCAGCAGGAACGACATCACCAGCGTCGTGCCGGGCGCCAGAGCCGCTATCTCCCGCAGCGTCGCGGCGGTCGCCTCTTTAGTCAGGTACATCGAGACCCCGGTGGAGGCCACGACGGCGGGCACCGCTGGGTCGAACCCCGTGGCCAGCAGCTCCTTGCGCCAGCCGTCTGCGACCTCGAAGTCGGACGGCACGAATCGCAGCCAGTCCGGGACGGCATATCCGAGCTCAGCCAGCCGCCGCCGTTTCCACTCCTGTGTCCCGGGCTGGTCGACCTCGAACACTCGCACTCGCCCGGCCAGGTCCGTCCGTCGCTGCGCAAAGCTGTCGAGCCCAGCCCCCAGGATCACGTACTGGACGCCGCCATGGCTCGCGGCCTGCTCGACCACATCCTCGATGTAGCGGGCCCGGGCGACGATGGAGGCCCGGAACCCGGCGGTGGCACGCGGGTCCATGTCCGGCCGGTCGCGCCAGCCAGCTTCGGGTGCGACCAGCTCCAGGCCAACTCGGTCCTCCAGCACGTGCGGCGGCGCGTCCACCTCCAGGTGCAGCGCCCGCCACAGCGCGGTCCGCAGGGCGGTGTTGTCCGGCTGCTCTTCAGCCATCGCTCGCGCCGCCCGTCTTGCCTGGCGCCTGCAGGTTCCACAGCCGTCCATCGGGGTCGCGGACGATCATCTCGCGGGTGCCGAAGTGGGTGTCGTCCCAGTTTGCGACCACCTCGACACCCGAATCGGCAGTGAACGCGGCCTCGTCCGTCACCTTGAGCACGACCTGCAGATGGGTGTCCTGGTCCGGCGGGATCTCCGCGACGAAGACGTATGGCCCGCTGCCTGCGCGGAGCTGACCGGAGCTGTGGTCGGTCTCGAACTCAAGCCGGAAGCCCAGCTGCTGAAAGAACTTCGCGGCCTTCCCCCAGTTATGCGTCTCCACGAACACGGCCTCGATGCCCTCAGTAGACATGGTCAGCTCTCCTTCCCCT
>JBAPYC010001375.1:0-8041 GCA_049284535.1 Streptosporangiaceae bacterium | reverse complement strand
CGCCGAGGTCCGGGCCGCGCAGCAAAAGTACCTCGACATCAAGGACGCCGCCATCCGCCTCCGGGAGATGATGGACAAGCAGAACCGCTGACCGCCGCACCCCGCCGACCGCCGGCCCGGCTTCCCGCCGACCCTGTGGGGGTCGGAAATACGATTCGGGCTGGTGATCTGTGTTCTTCCGTAGCAGCATCGGCGGTAAGGCGGCGACATAGTACTCGTGGGTGAGTCCGCCGAGGACTCGTTTGCGGTGGATCCGGTGCTCGACGAGGTCGATCGGTTCGGTGGCCGGGTGTCGGCTTGAGCCGGTGTGAGCTGGCCGAGGGCACGGTGTGGCCGGGCGCTGTTGTAGTGCCGCACATACTCGGCCAACAACTCACGCAGGTGATGCTCATGTTGAGATCGGGCTCGAAGCGGTAGAAGCGGTGCCGGTATCACGCGTGGGCTTGCTCGTCGTGGGTCCACGTTCGTTCTCAAGGCCGGGGAACACCATTCCCTCGGAGCGATCTGGACGTCTCCGCGAACAAAGACATCGCAGGAGCTTCTCCCGATCGCCGTAATCGGCGGCCTCGAGCTGGCCGTCGGCTCGCCGGTCATGGCCTGGAACGGCGCACGCTGGCAGATCAACCGCTACCGGCGCCTGTCCGGTACCAGCACCTGCTGGAGGGTGTCGAAGTCCTCAACGCATTTGCCCGTGCCGAGCACGACCGATTCCAGCGGATCGCCGGCCAGGTAGACCGGCATCCCTGTTTCTTCGCTCAGCCGCTCATCGAGGCTGCGCAGCAGGGCACCACCGCCGGTCAGGGCAATACCGCGGTCCATGATGTCGCAGGCAAGCTCGGGCGGGCACTTCTCGAGCGTGGTCTTGACGATGTCCACGATGGCGCCGACGGGGTCGGCGATCGCGTACCGGACCTCCCCGCCAGAGATGACGACGGTCTTCGGCAAGCCGCTGACCAGGTCGCGGCCGCGGATTTCGGCGTGCGGCTCCTCTGCGGACGGGCAGGCCGATCCGATCGCCATCTTGATCTCCTCGGCGGTGCGTTCGCCCAGCATGAGCGAGTGCTCCTTCTTGACGAAGGCAATGATCGCCTGGTCCATTTCGTCGCCGCCGACGCGGATGGACTCGGAGGCTACGATGCCGCCGAGCGAGATCACCGCGACCTCGGTGGTTCCGCCGCCCACGTCCACCACCATGTTGCCGGCCGGCTCGTGCACCGGCAGCCCGGCGCCGATCGCGGCGGCCATCGGCTCCTCGATGATGTACACGCGCCGGGCCCCGGCCTGGTGCCCGGCTTCCTTCACCGCGCTTTGCTCCACGCCGGTGATCCCGCTCGGCACGGCCACCACCAGCCGCGGCCTCGTGAGGTGCTGGCGCCGGTGCACCTTCTGGATGAAGTAGTGCAGCATCCGCTCGGTGACGTCGAAGTCGGCGATGACGCCGTCCTTCAGCGGCCGGACCGCGATGATGCTGCCCGGCGTCCGGCCGATCATCTGTTTCGCCTGGGCGCCGACCGCCACGATCTTGCCGGTATGCGTGTTGAGCGCCACCACCGATGGTTCATTCAGCGCGATCCCCCGCCTGCGGATGTACACCAGGGTGTTCGCGGTACCGAGGTCGACCGCCATGTCACGGCCGAGGAGCGCTAGCATGCTGCCCATCAGAAACGAGCCTTCCAACCCAGCTATCTGCTTATGGCCCCGGATGCGGATACCGGCTGCTGCCGCGGGGGCAGCACCGTGTCATTCACCGACAGGCACGGAAACGGTGAACGAGCTCCGGGAGAAGATCTTGATTGCCGGTCGGCTGGCGCAGGCAAGCCGGGACCATGCACGAGGTAGTAGCTGACTGCAACGCATAGTCACCGCGGATCGTGCCCGGCGTCGCCAGGCGAGCCCGGGTCCGGCTGCGACAGCCGAGACCGCGGCGGACCACAGCGTGAGGCCCCATGGCGCTGCCGGTCGCCCGGCTGGCGGCTGGCGGCCAGCGCCGCCGACACCAATTGCTCACGGTTCTGACCCTGAACGCTGACCATCCGTACCGCATCCCCAGCATGGATAGTCCTGCTAGCCGGGCGGGCGGTAGACACATTTGCCAAACACGTGACGCTGTCCGCACAGGGGAGGTGGCCGGGGCGCGTACCCGCCAGACTGGACGCGGGAAACCGGTCACGCTGCGCCGGGCGCCGGAACGTTGCCGCCGTTCCGGGAGGGTGATATCGAGCCAGTCGCGGCGCGAGCAGACGCCTCGCTAACGGAATCGGAGGATCACGCCCTCGTCAGGTCCGAGGACGAGGGCGCGCGGGTTGACGCGGCTCCGGCCACGTCCGGGATCGGTGGAGAGCTCGACCGTGGCCTCCGCCGCGGGGACTCCGGCCTCCTCGCTTAGCCCCAGCGGGACGGGGCGGGAGCTGAAGTTCAGCGCGACGAGGAACCGCTGGTCGCCCTGCCGCTCGAAGCAGAACACGTCCGGGCCCGCGCTTACTGAGCGCTGAGCACCCGACTGCAGCGCTGGTTCGCGCGCACGCAGCCAGACGAGGGCGCGCGTGAACACGAGCGTCGACGCCGGGTCCTTCCGCTGCGCTTCCACGCACAGGTGTTCGGCATCGGCGACGACAGGGAGCCACGGTTCCCCGGTGGTGAAGCCGGCGCCCTTGGCGGCCTGGGACGGCCGCCGCCACGGCATCGGCGACCGCTCTGGGTCGCGGCCATCGACGTCTATCACCCGTTCCGGCGGTATGTCGGCATCGGGCAGCCCGAGCTCTTGCCCGTAGTACAGGAACGGGGTGCCCCGCAGCGCGCAGATCATCATCGCCGCGACCCGGGCGCGCCGCTGCCCGCTTCCCGGGCCGTCGGCGTATCGGGTGGCGACCCGCGAGTGGTCGTGGTTCTCCAGGAACCAGGCGGGCCAGGTCGCGCCGGCCAGCTCCGTGAACTGCTCCACCGACGCCCGGAACGCCCCGGCCAGCCAGGGCAGGTGGAAGAAGACGAAGTTGTGGGCGAGGTGCAGCTGGTCGCCGGTGTTGATGTACTCCACCAGCTTGCGCAGGTCCAGCAGGTAGACCTCGCCGACGAGCATCCGCCCGTCGTAGGAGTCGATGACGGCCCGGATCCGCCGCAGCCGGTCGTGGATGGTGGGCCAGTCTTCGTCATGCCGCAGGTCCGGTTCGTTGTCCCGGAGATCCGGATCCTTGGCGATTTTGTAGACGACATCGATCCTGAAACCGTCGGCGCCCCGGTCGAGCCAGAACCGCAGGACGTCGTGCATCGCCGCTTCCACGTCAGGATTGTCCCAGTTGAGGTCTGGCTGACGCGGCGTGAACGAGTGCAGGTAGTACTGCCCGGTCGGCTCGTGGAAGGTCCACGCGGACCCGACGGCGGGGAACGCCGAACGCCAGTTGTTCGGCGGCCCGCCGTCCGGCGCCGGATCCCGCCACACGTACCAGTCGCGGTGGGCGCTGTCCCGGCTGCTCGCCGACTCGAGGAACCACGGGTGCTGGTCGGAGGTGTGGTTGGGCACCCAGTCGACGATGACCTTGATGCCGCGCCGGTGCGCGTCGGCGAGCAGGTCGTCGAAGTCGGCGAGGGTTCCGAAGACCGGGTCGACGTCAGTGTAGTCCGAGATGTCGTAGCCGAAGTCGGCCATCGGCGACCGGTAGAACGGCGACAGCCAGATCGCGGTGACTCCGAGGGAGTCCTCGGTGCCGTCGTTCAGGTAATCCAGGTGCTCCTGGATGCCCCGCAGGTCGCCGATGCCGTCCCCGTTACTGTCCGCGAAACTGCGCGGGTAGATCTGGTAGATCACGCCCCGCTGCCACCAGGCGAGCTGGTCCTCGCCCACGCTATCCCCCGATCGTCCGGCGCAGCCGGATCCAGCGGTAGCCGTAGCCGGTCACGTGCACGTCATCTAGGTCCACGTCGGTGCCGTAGTCGGAATCGGCGACGAAGTTCAGCGGCGGCTGCTCCAGGTCGTGCTCGCCACCGAGCTTCAGCCGGACGGGCTGATCGGCCAGGTTGTGGACGAACAAGGTGCTGCCGGTGCGTCCGCTGGCCCGGTGCACCAGGACGTGGTCCGGCCCTGCGTCGAGTATCTCGTGATTGCCGGTGCCGATCTCCTCGCATTCCCGCAGGGCGTGCAGGGTGCGTTCGAACCAGGTCAGCAGGCTGTTGGGGTCAAGGCGTTCCTCGGTCACGTTGACGCGCTTGTAGGAGTAGGGTCCGTCCTCGACCAGCGGGGCAGCGAACGCGCCCGGGTCGCCCCGGGAAAAGCCGGCGCCAGGGGTGCCGTCCCATTGCATCGGAGTGCGGATCGCTTCCCGTTCCGGCAGCTCGAGACGGTCACCCATGCCGATCTCCTCCCCGTACCGGATGACAGGGGTACCCGGCATGGTGAGCTGCAGGCTGTAGGCCAGCTCGATCCGCCGGCGGTCGCCGCCGAGCATCGGCGCCAGCCGCCTGCGGATGCCCCGCCCGTACAGCTGCATGTCCTCGTCCGGGGCGAATTCCCTGAAGACCTCCCGCCGCTCTTCCTCGGTCAGCCGGCCGAGGTCGATCTCGTCGTGATTGCGCAGGAACGTGGCCCACTGCCCGTGCCGGGGCAGGTCAGGCAGCTCCCGGAGGGTAGCGGCGACAGGGCGCCTGTCCTTGCGGGCCAGCGACAGCACCAGCGCCTGGTTCAGCCGGAACGCGAACACCATCAGCACCCGGGTGGCGGTGCCGTCCGCCTGCCCGAAGTACTCCCGCAATTCGTCATCGGAGACGTTCGCCTCCGCCAGCATCACCGAATCCCCCCGCTTCCAGGACAGCGCCTCGCGCAAGTCCCGCAGGAAGCCGTAATCGGGTCCGCCGCCCGGCCGGGTCTTGGGCTCGATCAGGAACGGCGCCGCGTCGACCCGGAAGCCAGAGACGCCGAGCCCGAGCCAGAACACCGCGATCTTCTGTATCTCCTCGCGGACCGCCGGGTTGTCAGTGTTCAGGTCAGGCTCGAACCGGTAGAACCGGTGCCGGTACCAGGCGTGCGCCACGTCGTCCCAGGTCCACTTCTCATTCTCCACTCCGGGGAACACCATTCCTTCGAACCGGTCCGGAGGCTCGGTCTCCGACCAGACGTACCAGTCCCGGTACGGCGAGTCCGGATCGGAGCGCGCAGACCGGAACCATGGATGCTGGTCGCTGGTGTGATTCACGACGAAGTCCAGCATGATCCGGATGCCCCGCTCGCCGGCCTCGTGCACCAGCGCCTCGAAGTCGCCCAGCTCGCCGAAGCTCGGGTACACGCCGAAGTAATCGGCGATGTCGTACCCTCCGTCGCGCCGCGGCGACGGGTAGATGGGATGCAGCCAGATCGTGGTGACGCCGAGCCGGGCCAGGTAATCGAGCCGGGCGATGAGGCCCCGGAAGTCGCCGACTCCGTCGTCGTTGGAATCCTGGAACAGTCCCACGTCAACCGAATAGAAGACGCCAGTCCGGTACCAGCGGGTGATCATCGTCGGCCCTCCCTGTGGTCTACCGGCCAGCCTGCCGACCACAGCGACGGTCTGCATCACCCGGTCGGCTAGTCCACGCGCCCGGACGCGGCGGGCTACACAGGATGGTGATGTGCCGGGGACGGCCATGGGCCACGGTCCTGTCTACTAGCCGTTTCAGCTTTACCGGCCGTCTCAGCGTGGAGGTCTCATGTCGGCTACCCAGGGATTCCGGAGCATCGACCGGCCCTGCGCCGACGGCCTCGCACAGTCGGCGCTGCAGCTGCACCGGCGCGCCCTGCCGCGGGAGACCGCGTTCTGGCTGGTCGCGTACATATTCAGCACTGTCATCCTGGGCACCGCCCTGCCCGCCCCGCTGTATGCTCTCTATCAGCGCCAGTGGCACTTCTCCTCGGGTGTCCTCACGCTGATCTTCGCGGTCTACGCGCTCGCGGTCCTCGCCACCTTGCTGATGGCCGGCCAGTCATCGGATCAGATCGGGCGCAAGCCCGTGATGGCGGCCGCGGTGGGATTCAGCGTGGCCAGCACCGTCGTGTTCATCCTCGCCTCCGGTCCTGGCTGGCTTTACCCCGCCCGGATCCTGTCCGGGGTGTCGGCCGGCCTGATGACGGGCGCCGCCACCGCGGCCCTCTCTGAACTGGTCCAGGGCTCGCGCTCGCGGCGGGCTTCACTGGTGGCTACAGCCGCGAACACGGTCGCGGCCGCGGTGGGCCCGCTCATGGCCGGGGTGTTCGCCCAGTACCTACCGCAGCCGACAGTGCTCGTGTTCGAGGTCTTCCTTGTCCTGCTCGGCGCCGCGGCGCTGGGCCTGGCCTTCGTGCCGGAGACCGTGACCAGGCGGGAACAGCTGAGACTCCGGTTTACCGGCCTGGTGATTCCCGAGGAGGGACGGGGTGAGTTCATCGCCGCCGGAGTGGCCGCCTTCGCCGCCTTCGCGCTGAACGGGCTGTTCGCGTCGCTGGTTCCGGGCTTCACGACCGACTTGCTGCATCACGTCAATTACGCGGTCGCGGGCAGCATCACATGCGTCTTCTTCGCATCCGCTGCCGTCGTCGCGCTGGCCCTCGCGCGCTTCAACAGCCGGCCGGTCCTGCTGGCCGGGCTCGCGCTCTTCCCGGCCGGACTCGCGCTGGTCGGGGCGGGGATGTCGGCGGAATCGCTGGTGCTGTTCATCATCGGCGCCGTCACGGGCGGCGGCGCCTACGGCGCTCTCGTCATCGGCAGCCTGTCCGCCGCCAACGGGCTGGCCCCGGCCGGCACCCGCGCGCAGGTGATATCCACCTACTTCGTGTTCGCGTACACCGGGCTCAGCATCCCGGTGGTCGGCGTCGGCATCGCCTCCGAATACGTCGGGAACTTCCGGGCCGTGCTCGGCTGTTCCATCGCGCTGGCCGCGCTCTGCGTGCTTTCCGCCGTCCTGGTCTCGGGCCGCGGCCGCGCCCCGCGCCGCTAGCTGCCGCGGTCGCCTGTCTCAATCGTCCCGCTCTTCGTCCTTGGCCGTCGTGCGGCACGATCGTGACGGGACAGCGGGACTTGAGCAGAACCTGATGGCTGACCGAGCCCGGCACCACAGCCATGCCCGCCCGGCCGCGAGCACGACAAGCTCAGCGTGGCTCTGGCAGGCCGGCCCGGCGATCACGCGTCCGGCGAGCCCTGCCGAGACGCGCAGCTCAGTTTGCCCGGCCTGGTCGCCGAGCTCCTTGTCGACCGTGGCGCGCAGTTCGTGCGTGATCAGCCACCGGGGACTCTCCGGGAGATTGCGCCGGACGTAGATGATCACGAAGGCGAGGGCCGGCTTCGCTAGGAAGGCCAGCCGCCACCCCAGGCTGGTCCGGAACGAGCTGAGGATCAGGAACGTCGCGAACGTGCCGATGATCGCCCCGAGCCAGTAGGACCCGTTGATCCAGGCGTCGGTACGTCCCAGGTACCGCGCCGGCATCATCTCGTCGACCGCCGAGTACTCGCCGCCGATGCCCATCCCGGCGATGACCCGGGTCGCGAACAGGTACAAGATCCAGCCGGTGCCCTTCGGGGTGAGGGCCGTCAGGCCGGTGCCGGCCAGGTAGACCGCCAGGGTCCACACGGACAGCTTCCGTCGGCCGATGTTGTCCGACAGCTTCCCGAACACCAGCGCCCGACTACCTCGCCGATGAGGGAGGCGGTGCCGAGGCGAGGACCAGCCTGGTATGGAACGGCGGCCAGTGCAGCCGGTCGAGGCGAGCGGGAATCGTGCTGCGGATCGGCTGTTGCTGAGTCCTGGTAACGGTTGACATCGGGCCCCCGGTCCTAGTCCTGACCTGATCAGCCCCGGGCTGGCCACAAGGTGGCCCGGGGGCGCGGGACGACGTTCTCCGGCACGGGAGCCACCACCAGCTCGATCCGGCGGCGATGACCGAACACCAGCCCGAGGATGAGCCCGGCCACCAGCCCGGACGCCACTGGGGCGGCCCGTCGCATGACCGGCATGATGAAGGCGCTGACGTCGAGGGCCTCGGACGCCTGTCCCGCTGGCAGCTGCGCCGTCGCCGTCGGTCGGGCGGGGGCGTGCGGCGCCGCAG
>JBAPYC010001374.1:0-3435 GCA_049284535.1 Streptosporangiaceae bacterium | reverse complement strand
CCGGGTGGCCAGCGCGGCCGCCCAGCTCGGCCTCGGCGCGCTGGGGGTCACGGCCAGCCCGCTGCCCGGGCCCGCCGGGAACGTGGAGTACTTCGTGTGGCTGCGCCGGGGCGCGCCGCTGCTCGAGGACGGTCAGCTCGAGCAGGCGATCAAGGAGGGGCCCAGCTAGTGGGACAGCGGACGGTACTGGTGACGGCGCACACGGGGCGGGACGAAGCGCTGCGCAGTGCCGAGCTGGTGGCCCGGCGGCTGACCGCCGCCGGGCTGGTGGTGCGCACCCTGGCGGGTGAGTTCACCTCAAAGGGTGCCGAGGTGGTGCCGCCCGGGCCGGACGCGGCCCAGGGCGCCGAGCTCATCTTCGTCCTGGGCGGGGACGGCAGCCTGCTCCGCGCGGCCGAGCTTTCCCGTCCGGCCGGGGTCCCGCTGATCGGGGTGAACCTGGGCCATGTCGGGTTCCTGGCCGAGGCCGAGCCGGATGGGCTGGCCGATACGGTCGACCGGATAGTGGCGGGCGAGTACATGGTCGAGGAGCGCATGACCATCGACGTGACCGTGAGCAGCAACGGGGAGGATTTCGCGACCGCCTGGGCGCTGAACGAGGCCACCGTCGAGAAGGCGGCCCGGGAGCGGATGGTCGAGGTGATCGTCGAGGTCGATGGGCGCCCCCTGTCCCGCTGGGGCTGCGACGGCGTGGTCTGCTCCACCCCGACCGGGTCGACCGCCTATGCGTTCTCCGCGGGCGGCCCGGTTGTGTGGCCCGAGGTATCGGCGTTGCTGATGGTGCCGATTAGCGCGCACGCGCTGTTCGTCCCGCCGATGGTGGTTTCGCCGCAGTCAGTGCTCGCGGTGGAGTTGATCGTGGCGTCTGAGACATCAGGCGCGGTTTTGTGGTGCGATGGTCGGCGTAAGGTCGATCTGCCGGCCGGGGCCCGCGTGGAGGTCCGCCGGGGAGCGCTCCCGGTCCTGCTTGCGCGGCTTGAGACGCCGGGCGGGCGGGGCGGGACGTTCACGGACCGGCTGGTGGCCAAGTTCGGCCTGCCCGTGGCGGGCTGGCGCGGCCGTACCTGGGAGGACACAGGCGAGAATGCTTGAGGAAGTCCGGATAACCGGCCTCGGCGTCATCGATGACGCTGTGCTGGAGATTTCGGCTGGGTTTACCGCGCTGACTGGCGAGACCGGCGCCGGCAAGACGATGGTGGTGACCGCGCTCGGCCTGCTCTTCGGCGGCCGGGCCGACCCGGCCCGGGTCCGGCCCGGAGCGCAGCGGGCCACCGTCGAGGGACGGCTGCTGGTCTCGCCGAAGGTGGCGCGCGAGGTCGAGGAGTCCGGCGGCGACCTGGACGACAACGGCTCCACGCTGGTACTCAGCCGGTCGGTGTCCTCCGAGGGCCGCTCGCGTGCCTTCGCGGGCGGGCATTCGGTCCCGGTGTCGCTGCTCCAGGTGCTGGCCGACGACCTGGTCGCCGTGCATGGCCAGTCCGATCAGCAGCAGCTGCTCCGGGCCGGGCGGCAGCGGGACGCGCTGGACCGGTTCGCAGGCGCGGAGCTGGCCGTGGTGCTGTCCGACTACCGGCGGGTCTTCGCCCGGCACCGCGCGGTCCGTACCGAACTCGAGGCGCTGACCAGCGCGGAACGGGAGCGTGCCACCGAGGCGGAAACGCTGCGCATCGGCCTCGCCGAGGTGGACGCGGCCGCGCCGGAGGAGGGGGAGGACGCGGCCCTGCTGGCCGAGGAGGAGAAGCTGGCCAACGCGGACGCGCTGCATGCGGCCGCGACCGTGGCTCACGAGGCGCTGCTCGGCGACCCGGCCGCGGCCTCACCCGACGCCTCCGATGCCCTGACCCTGCTGGGCCTCGCCGGACGCGCGCTGGATCCTGTCCGCGCCCATGACGCGGCCCTGGGCGGGCTGGCCGACCGGCTATCCGAGGCCAGCTACCTGATCTCCGATATCGCCGCCGAGCTCGCCTCCTACACCGAGTCGCTCGACTCCGATCCGGCCCGGCTGGCTGGCGTGCAGGAGCGGCGGGCCGCGCTGGGCCGGCTGATCCGGGCCTACGGCGGTCCGTCCGCCGATGTCGCGGGCGTGCTCGACTGGGCTAAGCAGGCCGGCTCGCGGCTGGCCGAGCTCGAGGGCGACGACGACAAGATCGGGGCCCTGGCCGCCGAGGAGTCCGCGCTGGCCGGTCAGGTGACGGAACTGGCCGCACGGCTGTCGGGGCTGCGCCGGGCAGCGGCCGAGCGGTTCGCGGTCGAGGTGACCGCCGAGCTGACCGCACTGGCCATGCCGCACGCGTCGCTGACCGCCGCGGTCACCGAGCTCGAGGCGCCCGGGCCCTACGGGGCCGACGACGTGGAGCTCAGGCTGGCCGCGCATCCCGGCGCGCCGCCCCTGCCGCTGAGCAGGGGCGCCTCCGGCGGTGAGCTGTCCCGGGTCATGCTGGCCATCGAGGTGGTGTTCGCGGGCGCCGACCCGGTTCCGACCTTCGTGTTCGACGAAGTGGACGCCGGGGTGGGCGGCAAGGCCGCCGTCGAGATCGGCCGGCGGCTGGCCCGGCTGGCCCGCTCCGCCCAGGTCATCGTGGTCACCCACCTGCCGCAGGTGGCGGCGTTCGCCGACAACCACCTGGTGGTGGAGAAGTCCGGCGACGGCCTGGTCACCGCCAGCGGTGTGGTCCGGCTGGACCGGGCCGGAAGGACCCGGGAGCTGTCCCGGATGCTGGGCGGCCTGGAGGATTCCGAGCACGGCCAGGCTCACGCCGAGGAGCTGCTGGCGCTGGCCGCCCGCGAGCGCGAGGCGGCCCGCTAGGCCCGCTGCCGGCTGGCTGATGCCAGGCTAGAGGGCATGGAAACCTGGGAGGCCATCACCTCGCGCCGCAACGTCCGGTCCTTCGCCGACCGCCCGATTCCAGCGGACCACCTGGACCAGATCCTGGAGGCCGGCCGGCGCTCCCCGTCCTCGCAGAACTGGCAGCCGTGGGACTTCATCCTGGTCACCGAGCGCGAGCAGCTCCGGCAGCTGTCTGAGGTCTGGCGGGGGGCCGGGCACGTGGCCGGATCGGCGGCCACGATCGTGATCATCGGGCCCGCCGCGGACAACGAGTTCCACCGGGCCCAGCTCGACCTCGGGCAGGCCACCATGGCGATGGCGCTGGCCGCGGCCGACCTCGGCGTGGGCAGCTGCCATGCGGGCGTCACCGACCTGCCGCTGGCCCGCCGGCTGCTCGGCTTTCCCGAGGACCGCAACTGGGCCCTGCTGCTCTCGCTCGGCTACCCGGATGGCCGGCCACTCACGTCGGTCAGGAACCCGCTGCGCCGGCCCTTCGATGAGGTCGTGCACCGCGGCCGCTGGTAACAGCGGGCGCCGCGGCGTCGGGGCCGCGCGGGCGCCGGAAGGCCACCGGGTCTCAGGCGGCCTCCCACAGTCCGGTGCTATGC
>JBAPYC010001373.1:0-2328 GCA_049284535.1 Streptosporangiaceae bacterium | reverse complement strand
GGCCTGGGCCAGCGCCGGCAGCGTCGAAGGCAGGAACACGCGCATATCTTCTAACCTGTCTATTAGCGCAGGTAGATGCTCTTCCTACGCCGTCTCAATCAGTTCAAAGTCAGGAATGGCCGCAGGTCATGGCGCTGGCAGTCAACCGAACAGGGACCGTGTTCAAGAAGTGCGGCCGCAGCAACCACCGACCAGAGACTAGCAAGGCATGCGCTACTGACACCTGTCAACACACATGCGAGCCATCCGCCGTCGAGAAGTGCCCGCACGCTGCAGGAGCCTCGATGCCGGTCAGCTGTGTTGTACAGAACGGGAGGGTGTTCGCGGCCGGCTTGGCCGCCGTGCGGCGCCTAGGACGAGGTCGAACTGGCGAAGCTGAAGCGACAATGGCATTGCCCGCATCAGGGCATCGCGCGCAGCGCAGCTGATAAGCCCTTGCCATTGGCCCGTAGCGCCCGTATTCCGTGCGATCAGCGTGGCGGCGGCGGCGTTGCGCCACCGGCGCTGCTGGTATTCCCGCAGTGCCGCCCGGGTGTCGCGCGAGCCTGCGAGGCAGCTGGCCAGCGTGGTTGCGTCGATAATCGCCTGGCATGCGCCCTGGGCAAGGTCTGGGGTCATCGGGTGGATGGCGTCCCCGGCAAGCGCCACTCGTCCCCGGCTCCAGGTCCGGGCCGGGCGCCGGTCGTAGATGTCGTTCCGGATCACAGCGGTCTGCGGCGTGGCTTCGATGATGGCGGGTATGGGATCGTGCCAGGCGCCGAAGAGCTTGCGCAAGCGCGCTGCGGCGTCCCCGTCGTGCTGCCCTCCAGCCGGGGCATTCCATGTCGCCCACCAGATGATCCGTTCGCCACTGGTGGGGCCCAGGCCGAAGCGTGCGCCCCGGCCCCAGGTCTCGATGCCATCGCGGGGCAGCGGAACTGATCCCGCGGGCGTGACCGACCGCACGGCGGTGTAGCCGCGGTACCGGAGCGGAGCAGGCCCCAGCAAGGCAGCTCGCACCACCGAGTGCACCCCGTCGGCGCCGATGAGGACATCAGCCTGGACCTCCCGCCCGTCCGCGAAGTGCACGGTTACGCCCTGGCCGCTGTCCTCGAAACCAGTGCAGCGGGCACCGAGGTGGATGACCGCGGGGTCGACCTCCGCGGCCAGGAGCTGCTGCAGCTCGGCTCGGTGGACCAGGACGAACCCGCCCCCCCACCGCTGTGCCATAAGCTCCCCGGGGATGCACGTCAGCCACGTGCCATCGGGGCGTTTGAGGCCCTGCCCGGCGACCCTCACCGCCAGCTGCGCCACCTTGCCGGCCAGGCCGATCGGCTCAATGGCCCTCATCGCGTTCGGCCACAGGCCCACCCCCGCTCCGACCTCTGCCAGCACCGGTGCCTGCTCATAGACCTCGACGGCCACGCCCCTGCGGGCGAGGGCGACAGCGGCCGTCAGCCCGCCGATCCCGCCGCCGATAATGGCAACCTTCAGTCCCATGCCACTAGCGCCCTTCCCCGGTAATGGTCCTGGCGGCCGCCCAAGACGGCCGGCCGGCCCAGCCGCCCCGCCCCGGCGTTTGCCGGTATCCCTGCTGTGTCATCCCGCGCTCCCAAGACCACGCGATCCCAGATTCCGCCATCTTAAAAACGCAGCGGTACGGAATCGTTACGGTCACCAGGCTGGGCCACAGGAGGTCAGCTGGGCGCGTCGCCGTCGGGTTCGGCGCTGGTCGTGGGATTGGTGGTGGGCGCGGTGCTGGCGGTGAGGGCGCGGACTACGGTGCCGATGGCGTCGTCCAGCGGCACGTGCTCCCAGAGCCGCACCACGGTCCAGCCCGCCAGCATCAGCGCGGCGTCGTTCATCCGGTCGCGCTCGACGTTCTTGACTAGCTTCGGGGACCAGTACCACTCGTTGTTCCGCGGCTTGGACCCGTGGTCCGGGCAGGCGTGCCAGAAGCAGCCGTCGACGAACACGGCCACCTTCCGCGCCGTGAACACGATGTCCGGCCGGACTCGGCGGCCGCTGTCCAGATCGAGCCGGTAGTCCTTGCGGTAGCGGTAGCCCATCCGGTGCAGGGCGTGCCGGAGGGCGAGTTCGGGCTTGGTATCGGTGCGCCGGATGCCCGCCATGTTCCTGGACCGGCCCGGGCTGGACGGAAGCGGATAATCCGGCACGGGGCCAGGCTAGTCCGGTCCCGGTCGTCAGCGCATCATGTTGCCACTGCGCCGGCGTTCGGTGTGCTTTCGGCGGGTTAGAGGATGCTCGCGGCGTCCGGGGTGTTCGCCGCGCCGGGCGAGCTCACGGCGGCCGGCGTGCTGCCGGGCGGCATGCTCGCGGCGGCGAGCG
>JBAPYC010001372.1:0-29382 GCA_049284535.1 Streptosporangiaceae bacterium | reverse complement strand
CCGGTAATCCCGAGCAGCAGGTTCCGGGCGTCATCAGGGGTCCCCTGAAATGCCAGCGGCGAGCGCGGCCCGATGCTGACCGATGACAGCAGCGTCCCCACGGCCAGGGCGGCCAGCACGGACAGCGTGGGCAGCACCCACAGCGACCCGCGCACATACTCTTTCAGCGCGTCACGACCCACTATGCCTGCCTCCGCAATCCGATCCCTTGCCGCACATCGGCCCATCCCACTGACCAGCTTCCGCAAAATACTGGCCGACGCCAACCACAGCCTGACACGGGCACGGATTCCGCTGAAGGGCACCAACCGGGAGAGCCTGCATAGACATCAACAGCACCCACCGCCCCGGTCATACGGCCTGCCGCAACCCGGGATGCCGCAGCACCCGGTAGGAGCTTCACTCGGGGGCGAATTGGTCTGGGCGGCTAGCTGCGAGCGTGGTGCCGCGTCCGGGTGAGTTCATCGTCATAATTCCTCGGGCGGTATGGCTGGGCTGAGCTGTCCGAGCCGCTCTGGATCTGCGAGGACATCGATTCGCGTGATCTTCCCGTTAGTGACGGTAAATGCCATCACGGAGAACACTCGCCCGGCAGGTGCTACCACGGCCCCCCGCGGCACCATTGACGAGCGCAGGCCTGACGACCGGGTAAAGCCTGGAGTAGGTGGCGGAGCGGGCCGCTACTGCCTCGGCGCCGCGAAGCCTTAGCGAGGCTTCCTCGCGTAGCGCGCCGCCGTCGATCCGCAATTCGACGCCGGGATCGAGCACCGCCACCAGAGCGCCGAAGTCGCCATCGCGAGAAGCGGCGAAGAACGCATCGACGACTGCGCGCTGTCGCGCAAGGTCATGGTCCGGTTTGGGCGAGCCGTGCACGCGCCGCCGCGCCCGGCTGGCGAGTTGCTGCGCGGCGGCTTCCGAGCGATTAAGGACAGCCGCGATGTCTGTGAACGGCACACCGAACACGTCGTGCAGCACGAATGCCAGCCGCTCGGAGGGACTGAGCATGTCAAGCACCACCAGCAGCGCGAGCCCGACCGACTCGGCAACCAGCGCCTCCTGCTCGGGGTCGACGTGGTCGTTGAGGCTAACGACGGGTCGGGCACATGGAAGCCCGGGAGTTCCTCGCGCCGTGCCCGGCGGGTACGCAGCATGTTCAGGCACACACGCCCGACAATGGTTGTCAGCCAGGCCTGCATGCTCTTGACGCTCCGCGGATCTTGACCGCGGAGCCGAAGCCACGTCTCCTGGAGGGCGTCGTCGGCTTCGCTCACCGACCCCAGCATCCGGTATGCAACCCCGCGCAAATGCCAGCGAGTGGCTGCTGAAAGCACTCCAGCAGCCACTCGCGCTCATCCATCATCAGCGTGCCCCTGGTCCCTGATTGACTCTACTCAGGCGAAGCCGAGCGCCGCCGCTCTCCGATGCCAGAGCTATTTGATGTCGCGTCACTGACGCTCTCCTCTCAGTTCCCGGCGGCCCGCGACCGAATGGCATGTCGCGACTTCCCTGGAGCAGGCCACCATCACCAGTGGTGGTAGCCGATACCCACGATGAGGGCGGCGACGGCCAGCGCCAGAAAACTGATCGCACCGGCAAGGTTGAGGTTGCGCACCCGCAGATGCGCGCTCAACGCGCAAATGAAGTAGACGACCAGGCCAATCGCGGCGGCTGTGCCGAGCGGCGGCACGGCAAACCTGGCCAGCAACCCGACCGCCCCACAGCCCAGCAGAACTCCGAACGGAATCATCCGCTTCTGCGGTACCTGTACCTCGCGGGCCACGACCTTGACCGACTCCGCCCGGGCGAAGTTCAACACGGCGGCGTAGCCGTTCGCGAGCGCCACGACGATAGTGACTGCAACGTAAGCGATCCGCATACCCCTAAGACACGACCGGCTCGAAAAACCTGACCGCCGGCCCTAGCGACTGTCCCTCTCGCACCGATCCGGCTGACTCGGCCAGCCTCGAAGGGCCACTATGAGCAGCGATATCCCAATGCGCTGATCGTCCTGCTTGCGGTACCGGGGGACCGGTATCGCTGATCCGGTGAAACCCTGCTCAAGTGCAGTAAGAGGGCACCGCGCCAGAAGCAGCTGTTCTGCAAGAAGCGACTGATATGGGGATCCTTGGAGCTGAGCGCTAGCTATCTGGCCGAGGCTGGTCGGGGTTATCCGGCGGGGGGCTGGTCCCGGTGGCGGGTGGCGCCGCGGTCTGGATGTCGGCGAGGGTCAGCGGTGCTGAGCGGTGCAAGCCCACGGCGATGAGGGGGTAGACCAGGACGGACAGGACGCCTGCGCCGATCATGGCAGCGGAGGTGGCCGGGAGCATGACCCCGTCCTGCTGGCCGATCTCGGCCAGGGCGATCAGCAGCGGCAGTGTGGTCGCGGTGATGAAGGTCATCTCGGCCCGGCGCCGTAGCGGCAGGGCGCGCCGGTAGATCAGCAGCGAGGGCAAGCCGCGGACGATCAGCAGCAGGGCGAAGATGAGCAGCAGGCGCAGCGGGTCCTGGCTGATTGCCTTCAGGTCCAAGGTCATGCCGGAGGAGATGAAGAAGATCGGGATGAAGATGCCGTAGCCGACCGCGTCGAATTTGTGCTCCAGGCTGGCGGTGTCGATGTTGAGGCGGCGGGTCCAGCCGCGCAGCACCATCCCGGCCAGCAACGCGCCGAGCACGACATCCAGGCCGAACCGGCTGGCGACGGCGAGCAGCGCGAACAGCAGCACCGTGGCCCAGCGCAGCGTGATCTGCCCGGTGGCGTCCTGGCCTTCCCGGATGACCCGCTGCACCACGTTGCTGGTGGCCAGCCGCGGGATGGCCGACAGGGCCAGGGCGAGCACGCCGACCGCTGCCACTGAGGCGAGCGCGACGAAATGGCCGCGCTGGGTGAGGAAGACCGCGATGATCACGATGGGGAACAGCTCCCCGACCGCGCCTGCGGCGAAGATGTCCTGGCCGAACCGGCCACCGAGCATGTCGTTGTCCCGCAAGATGGGCAGCAGTGTGCCCAGCGCCGTGGTCGTCAGCGCCAGCCCGACCGGCACGTAATCCTTGATGTATCCCGCCGCGGTCAGCCCGCCCGCCACCCCGACGGCGAGCACCGCCGAGATCAGCCAGCCAAGTATCGCCAGATGTCCGGGCCGCTGCCGCAGCAGGGCCGGGTCCAGCTCGTATCCGGCCAGCAGGAACAAGAACCCTAGCCCGATGTTGGCCAGCAGCTGGATATTCGACGTCTCGGCAAGGCCGAGCACGTGCGGGCCGATCAAAACGCCGCCCAGCAGGAACACGACGACCTGCGGGATCCGCGGTCCCGGCAGCATGGCCACCACCATCGGCGCCAGCGCAGCCACCAGCGCCACAGCCACCAAATCTTCCAGCCCGCGGTTAAGATCCACAACGACCACCCAGCCAGGTATGACCGCAGTCGTCAAGCACCAGTACCTCCGGTATCTGCGAGCCAGCCATGCATCATGCACTACCCATGCCAGCACCCACTCAGCCACGCTGACGGTCTGCCTATGCCCTTGAGGGTGTCGAGCTCGGTGACTTCACGCTGCATCTGCTTCACGGTCGCCGGGTCGTGAGTACTCGGTCTAGTCAACGGCGCCAACGCCATCGACTAGTAACGTCCGGGTGCGCGTGCGATGGTGATGGTGCACGGTGACGGGCGGCTCGTACGGCATCGATGCACGCGCGCACAAGGTCGGCCTCGCGGTGAGCGTAGCGCGCAGATCATCTAACTTGGCCGCGCACGTTTGGGATGCGGTTGGCGACCGCCAGCCATGCCGAGCGACGGCATTGTGCGCGCCGGTGAGATATTGGTTGTGCTGTGCGGCGGGGTAGCGCGGCGGCGGCAGCGTGGCCCGGTTACGGAGACGGGCCACGTGATCGATCTGGATTACCTGCTGGTCCTAATTGACGGTGCAGAAGACGCGGTACCGGCCGGTCCGCAGGCGCCGCAGGTCCGCCGACCCGTAGGCGAATGACTGTGGTGGCCGCGGCTCACCGGCGAGCCGGCTCACGCTCTTACATAGCGCGGCGACGCCAGCGGGATCGTCGCGGAGGAAGCCTGCTGTCTGGTCCAGCGCAAGGATCTCCCAGTTGACCTGGCAGGTTGCCGGGAAGGCAGGCCCAGGCGGCAGCTCGCTTCCTCGTGGGGGACGTAGCGGATCGTGCCGGCCGCCTGGCGGGTGAGGTACTCGGTCCGGGCCGCGTCGAAGTCCTCGTTGACCCGCTGCTCGTCGGCTGCCTGGCGCAGCTGCTGGTACTCCGCGATGGGCACCACCGCTACCACCGCGCCACCGCGATGGATGACGTCGTGGGTGTCACCGCGGGCAGTTCGCTCATGAAAGCTATGGTAACGACACGTACCGGCGGCCGGGCGCCGCAGCACGGCGGACCGGGCGGCCTAGCTACGCGAAATGACCGTAATGGTCGGGCCTGGCTGCAGGGCGCTGTGCTGCCGCAGCCGCGTCAGCCGGTATACGGAGAGATGGTGCTCTGCCGACGGCGGGTGGAACCGGCCGAGAAGGGCTGAATCTGAGGGGCAGGTTGAGGGGCAGAACGGTGCTTGAGGATGCTGATCCGGGCTCGTCTCCGCTCGCCTGCGCCAGCGTATTACCTGGTCAGGGGCTCTACCTGGGCTGCGGGAATGGTTCAGCTGGACATGGTAAGGAGAAGGTCTACGGTTCGATTCCGTAACGGGGCTCCAGCTCATGAAGGTGTTTCGAAAACTGGTCGGCCAATACACGGCCTGTAAAGCGCCCCTCAAGTGCCCCTCGCCCTGGCTCTAGCCCGGTGATCAGGGCGATGAGCTGGAATTTCGGCAAGCCGCCAAGGCTCCGTTAGCGTTTCCGGTCTAAGGAACGCGTCTGCAGTCGCGCTGGCCGGGCAGGCGGGGACCCGGCCGCAGCCTGGAGTCCTGTCCGCCGGGTTACGGCCCGGACGCGAGCTGGTCCAGCCGCAAGGACCCGGACACTTTGAAGACCGTGATGAGCTCGGTCGTTGAACCGCAAAGGCAGACGGCGGTCCTGCGCCGCGTGAACATCGTCCGGCCCGTCGTGTCACTAGCGGTGCCAGAGGGACACAATAGATCAGTTACACACTCGGCAACGGACCGAGCGGCTGGTCGAAACGTGCAACCGCGCCCTGCCGATTATGGACGGCCGAACCTTGTGACGGCGAGGCGAATATCTAGGTACAGATCATTCAATTCTGCGTGGGCTGGCTGGCAAAGCGGATGGCTCCCAGAGCAGCAAAGGCGTCTCCGGTCAGCAATGCTGCAGCGTCGTGTCACGGATTGCGGTGCTGGCTTCCCCGGCGCGGGCCTGCGAACATGGCGGAATAGCTGACATTGCGGTGCGGCGCGTCGATTTCGGCTACTTCGCGCGGCCGGCCCAGGAGACCGGGACGGGCGATCCCAGAGTGGAACCATGCCTGGGCTACGTCGTCAGCCACCCGCAGGGAACGATCTTGTTCGACACCGGCATAGGCTCCCATCCCGAGGTTGACGCCTACTACCGGCCCCGCAGAACCGGGCTGCGGGAGGCGCTGCCGGCCATCGGGACGGAGCTCTCTGACATCCGGCTGGCCGCGAACTGCCACCTGCACTTCGACCACTGCGGCGGTAACCCGGCCCTGGGCCAGATCCCGGTCCTCGTGCAAGGAGCAGAGCTCGACACCGCCTGCCATACGCAGGATTACACGCTCCCGGAGCTCATCGAGGGCAGCCGCTTCGAGCCGGTGACAGGGCAGGCCGAGGTGCTCCCGGGGATCTACCTCATGCCGACGCCAGGTCATACCAGCGGTCACCAGTCGCTGATCGTCCGCCGGGCAGACGGGACGGTGATCGTGGCCGGGCAAAGCCACGACACGGCGACGTAATATGCCGCCGACCAGCTCGCCTGGCGAGCCCATCACGACGGTCACGGTCAGCCGCTGCCGGGCATCCCGGAGTGGATCGAGACCTTCCAGCAACTCGATCCCCGGATCGCCTACTTCGCCCACGACCGCTCGGTCTGGACCCCGTGACACACGCTGATCGCTGAACCCGGTCACCGGCATACCCGGCTAAGCGGACGCGCGCTCGGTCAGCGGGCATGACCGGTCGTCCCACTGGGCACCGAAGATCGCGCCAGATCGACCCGTTCGGATCGGGCGCCAGCGGCTCGGCGACCGACCGGTGGGCCGTATAGGCGGATATCGCGCCCGTCCTGGCATCGAGCCTCCACAATGCGCTGTGACCAGGAGCGGGGCGGAGGTTCAGGTGCGTCGGCGCTGTAGCGCCCGCGGCGCCGTGCCTCGTGACAAAGGGGCCGTCGTCCTCGTAGCCGGACCATCCGCAGACGCGGCGGTCCCGACGTGACTGATCGCGGCATAGCGCGTCCCGTGCCGGAGGGTCATGAATAAGGATGCAGGCCGCCGGCCGGGGTGCCGTGGCGAGGCGTGGCTCAAGAAGGGTCTGCTCAGCTCGAAGTAGGTTGCCCGGCGCGCGGTGGCCGGCGGCTTGGTCGCAGATCCCACCCGGATCCTCGCAGGCCGGGTTCCGATGTCGCCCTGGGCAGTCATGACGTGCGGGCCGCCGCCCGATCCGGGTTTTCGGAAGCGGCCGAACGGGGGGCTTCAAGGTCTGGCCTGCCGTACGCTGCCGGGGCGGACGTCGGAATGGGGCCGATACGAAAGCGCCCCCGTTACCGAGGGCGCCGTCTTGCATGACGGAGCGGGCGGCCGCGCATTCGCTGCAATTTGGGCCTTACGCCTTGTCGGCTGCCGGGCTGCTGGCCGCGCTAGCCGTTAGGCCCGTTCCGTCATGTTCCTCACCATACCACGTGCCGTGAATGACTAATTACCCAGAGACGTGTGCAGTTCAGCGCGGCCCAGGGTCTCCCTGTGCCTGATCGGCGGCCAGATGCATGAGCTTCTGCGGGCACGGTACGGACAAGTGCCTGGGGCGCGGACTCATGACCGCGGCAGGTAACGGCACATGTGCCGGGGCACCCGGGGCGCGGACGGCGCAGCACGCACCAGGTCTGCGTCCCTCAGCTGAAAACGAATGACCTCGGCTGGCCCGGCTGGCCGCCAGATAACGGACTCAAGCGCCTGCCCGAGTCCCACCGGCCGTGAATGACCGCGCTATGAACTCTGATGGTCCTCGCGGCGGCTGCCAGGCTGGTCTCGTTCAGCTGCAGGTCCTCGTGAGCGGGATCGCCGACGATCAGGGCGACCGTGAGCATGCTCTCGGTCATGGGATTGCTCCTTGATGGTGTGCGGCAGCCCGCCGCCTATTGCGCCGGCATGAACCGGAGCACGAAACTGCCGTTCTGACCGCTCGGGACCTCCGCTGGTCCGAGCCTGCTCGGCGGCGGCTAGTTCGTCGGCGAGTTCAGGCGGGACGTGCGGCGCTGCGGATCCCGAAGCGCACGTCCTGCGCATCTGTTCTAGTCACATCGTCGAATTATCGGACGACGCTAGCCGGCCTGCACGCACTGCGGGCTACCAGCCGCCTCTCTTACCGCGGTGGAGACCGGCGGGCCTCGTACGGTTACAGCCGTGCTCACGACGGCTATCACGCGTCCAGCGGATGCCGGCGGTCCGCCGTGGCCCTCAGCCGACCGCCAGCCGCGTTCCGCTAGCAGGGGTTTAACCCAGGAGCCGGCAAAACCACACTCATCCCGCTGCTCGCCGTCTCAGATTTCCCCTGCGCCCCGATGACGCATGCTGCCCGGCTTGTTAACCCGCCGTGAGCGTGCCGGGCGTACGCTCACGGCGGCGTGAGGACAGATCCGATTCGGGGCGGCCGGTTCCAGCCTGCCCAGCTCAGTGGTACCGCCGGTTCGGTCGGCAGGCCCCGGGCCAGGGTCCCTGGCCCGGAGAACCCACGTCCAGCAGTTACAGCTTCCGCCGGACAATGCGACTGGGGACCATGGGCGGCTCCCTCCGGTGACCCGGGACACCTAGGCCGCCGTAGGCGGCTAATCCCGGCACCTCCCCTCAAGTTACACTTGCAATTGAAAACCAGCAACTGGTTTCCGGAAATAATGGCCGTTTATTATGATGACGAGCTGAAGCTTCCTGACCAGCCACGCCCCGGGTGCTGTTGCGCATCGCCCACGACCCGGGCGCGCGACATCGCGGCCAGCCTGGACATCACCGAGCGCAGCGCCCACGGCACCGTCACCGACCTGACCGCAGCCGGATACCTGATCAAGCAGAAAGACGCCCGCCGCAACTGCTACCAGATCCAGGCCCGCCTCCCGCTGCCCGAACCCGCCACCCAGGAACCCGCCATCGGCGAAGTCCTCACCCTCCTCGCGGGCGCCGACGCGAGACTGCAGCTGACCGGGCCCGGACCAACCTGAGGCCACCGCGCTATTCGGCCACAGGCCGTCGGTGAGCTTCAGCACGCCGGAGCCCTTGACGCCGAGGCGGTTGAGCGAATCCGCAACATCAGTACGATCGACGGTGTGTCGTTCGCTGATGGGCGCGAGCTTGATCGCGCCGTGAACATCGACAACTTCCCGGACTGACGGTACCCTCGGCCAGGCCTGGTGATCGCGGCCACCTGTCGGGTTCGGCGGAATCCCCGGCTTCAGTGGTAACACCGCGGGAGACGATCCGAAGCAACCTCACGATCGGCACTGACCGAGCTCGTTCCCGGGGCCGCCTCTTCAGGCACCTGCTCGTCAATACGACAGAATGACCTGATCTGTACAGTCGCCGGTCTACTCCAGTAGGAGGCCGTAGCCGCCCCAAGTCTCAAGGCGGTTCTCCGTGCTGAGGACGATGTGGATCGATGACGGCGAGTGACCGGGTTTAACTGGTGCTAATCGCCGACTACAGGCGTGCATGTATGTGGCAGATGACAGGAGGGGCAGGGTGCCTGTCGCCAGTTCCTGCCAGCCGCCTTCTGACCAGCGCGACGACGTTGCCCGCGTCTGCCGGAGCAGTCGACGCTGTGTTGGCACGGGGTTAATTGAAGCACTGAGATTCCGCTCGCTCGATAGGCTGCGCCGATGGAGCGCTATGGAGAATGCTGAGGTGGACAGCCAGTGGAACGTCTCGGCCCTCATGGCCAAGTCGCTGACCTGGGATCGATCGGCGTTCGCCAGGGGCTCCGACAAAGCACCCGAGGCGCAGGTTCGAAAACGAGGCGGTCGCCTGGCAGCTCGCCAGCCAGCGAGGCGGCTGGGCTGCCTTCCGCTCCTATGTCGATCAGTCTGCGGACCGGCGAGTCCGGAGGAAGGACCCGGACCGGATCGTCGAGCTTCATGCCATCATGGGAGCCATCGGAGAGCAGGCCGGGTTGTGCTGGGGATTCGAGCAGGACGCGCAGCGTTTCGATGCCACTCGCGGGACGATTACCGAAGAGCATCATCGGCTGGTGCTGCGTGCGATCTCAGAGGCCAGCGGGCACTTCCTGCTCGGTGTCGCGCACAGCCTGGGGAACCTCGGCCTGCGGATTGCCCTGCTCGATCTACTGGCAGGTCCGGCGGTTAAGGCAGCTAAGCCAAAGGCGGACTTCACTCCAGGATCGGACGACAAGAGGGCATGGCTGTCACTTAGCGTATCGAACGATATTCTGGCCAAGGCCTCCAATGGCTCCGCCAACGTCCCCCTTACGCGCATCTCGGCGGCAGTGTCAGGGCTGGCAGCTCACCCGCGTTACATTGCCCTCGATTCCCGGCGGGGCATGGACTACCACCGGCTCCGCCCACAGTCCGTTCCGCATGCTTCCCCAAGGCGCGGTGTCTCCCAGGAAGGTGACGGCGTCATGAGGATCGTTCTCCCTGGTCCTGTGCTCGATCCCGAAGCTGATGCGGACCGGGTCTACCAGCTGCTCGTCGAGGCAATGGAGGCGGTCCGGCAGGCGATGGTGACCACCCGCAATGACCTGGGGAAAGCGGTGCGCTCGGCCGGCTTCTGGTACCACGAACCTACGCCCCGGCCGACGACTGCGCGTACCCAGAAAACAACCTGACCACAGACAGCGGCGGCAATCCGGTGGTCATGGTGCATTTTGATGGTTGCTTCGGGTCTAAGCGATCTGAGCGCCGAATCGATCTGCCACCAAACTCACATTCCGTACTTTCGCATGCTTGCCTAATAACCGTTCTGCGCGCGTGCCCCTTACCTGAAGCGCGAGATTCAGCACAGATTAGACGGATATTTTTCGACGGGTCGCGGACTCGGCCGAATACAGAGCGTGACATAAGAAGCAGCGTGACTCGGATGGGGATCGCGGGTCTGCGTGCTGGCTGCACCGGGCTCTGCCACGCTTGGCCATCAGTGGGCGGACCGTCGTCATCGCGGAAGCGCGGGGTTCGTGGGGGCTGGCGGACCTTGGTGGTTTGGTTCAGACGTTCCGGCGGAGGGCCGCCGGGCGTCGGTGGCGATGTCGGGCCCGCTGGGTTGCCGTCGGCGGCATCGAGTGCGATAAGGAGTACCTGGCGCTGGTCGCCATCGAACTGGTCAGGTCTATGCAAGTCCTGGACGTGCAGGAGGCCGGTTCACATAGTGGGCCACAGATCCTCTGGTTCACGCCCGCGCGTTTCGGGGAGCAGCCAGAACAGCACCATAACCAGGGCTGGAGGCAAGAAGGTGACCAGCCCGGCTACGGCGAACCCTTGGCCGGCGTCGGCCGCCGCGCCAAAGGCGACCAGGCCGGTGACCGCGCCCAGCACGCCTGCCGCCAGCGACCAGCCCGCCACTGAGGCCCTGACCGATGTGGGAAACAACTCGTTGACCAGCGCCCCAGCCGCCGGGGCGAAGACCGAGGCGGCGAATACGCCGAGGATGTAGCCGGCCACGAGCGCTGGGGCGGAACCGGTGTAGGTCAAGGTGGCGAGCAGGGCCACGGTCACCATGGCCAGGGCACCGGTCAGGCGCCGGCCTACCCGGTCCGCCAGCCACCGTCCGGCCAGGAGCCCGGCCAGCCCGGCGACGCCGGCCCCGGCCACCATGCCCGCCGTCACGATGCCTGGCTGGTGGAGGAGGTTTTGCGCGAAGAGGAAGACGAAGCTGTTGGCCGGGCCGGTAATTACCGACACGGCGAAGCCCAGGGCCACGATTACCGCCAGGCGGCGCCGGAACGGCCTGGCCACGGCATCGAGCACGGGGATCGGATGCCCGGATCCGGCTGCGGCCACGGTGAACCGGTCCGGCTCCTGGATCCAGCGCCGGAGCAGGGGCAGCAGGGCCAACGGAACCAGCGCCAGGACGAACACGCCGCGGAACCCGAGCGTGCTCGCCGCCAGGCTGTGCACGATGGCGATGACCCCGGCGCCGGTGCCGTACCCGGCGGCGATGAGCGCCACGGCCTTGGCGCGGTCGGTCGAGGCGGTCTGCTCCGCCGCGGTGACCTGCGCCAGCCCGTTCGTGGCGCTGAGCAGCGGACGGCCGCAGGCGAAGATGGCCACGAACCACCAGTAACTGGGGCTGGCCGCGGCCAGTGCTGTCAGGGCCAGCCCTGCGCCGACCGTGCCGAGCAGCAACCTCCGGCGGCCGAAACGGTCGGCAAGGCCAGTGATGGGAAGCGCGCCCAGCGACGCCAGGCGCATGATGGCCAATCCGATCCCCAGGTCGCTGCCCGACAGCCCGGCCTGGTCCGCGAAGGTTGCGCCGTGGTTCACCTGGCCGAACCCCCGGGCCACGTCGCCGAGGGCGGCTACGACGCCGAACTGCCCGAACCCGGAGGCAAAGGCGACGACAGCCACACCGACCACTGCCCGGTCGTTCCAGCGGAACAAACGCAACCCGCCCGGCCCAGGTACCTGGACCTTGCCCGGATCAGTGCTCAATGCCGCCTGCCTTGTCCATTACATGTTCCCTGCAGGCTCCCTGGCGACACAGCGGGATAAGGTCGCGACGATGTGCCGGGCCGCGTGACTCGAACCAATGCCACCGCCGATCGCTGAGCAGGCACCACGGCCGGCCGAGGAGCACGGCAAGATCACGTAGAAGTTCGTCTCGGCACTTTCTACCTCAAATTCTCCCCGGCAACAGCGCGCCGCGGCAACGGGCCGCCGGGAAGATCCTGCTGAAGCGCATGGGCGACCTGAACCAAGCCCCCTGGCCGCTTGGGGAGGCGCAACCATGCTGTCGTCACTATGGCGAGCGGGTCAACGCCTGGACGCGCTGTTATAGGTGCTTCCGCCGCCCGTGAATGGGCCAAAGCGCAGGGCATCGAAGTGAAAGACCGCAGGCGGGTACCCGCTGAACTGGTGGTCAAGTTCAAGGCGGCAACCGACCAGCAGGGCGCACCCCAGGCACTTCGGGCAGGACAAGCGCCCAGCTGAAGCGCCCCGGAGTTTCCGGAGGCTCCATGTTGTGAGAGGAAGATGGAGTCGTGGGGCGTGGAACGAGCTATCCGCCGGAGTTGCGGAAGCGGGCGGTCCGGATGGTCGCCCAGCTGCAGCCGGAGTACCCCTCGGACTGGTCGGCGATCCGCGCGGTAGCCGCCAAGCCGGGGATCGGCAGTGCCGAGACGCTGCGTAAATGAGTCCGCCAGGCCGAGATTTGATGGCGGGACGCGGCCGGGCGCTAGCAGCGAGGAGTCTGCCGAGCTGGGCAAGCTCCGCGTCGAGGTGCGGGAGCTCCGCCGGGCCAATGAGATCTGAAGGCGGCCTCGGCTTCTTCCGCGGCGGAGCTCGACCGGTAGTTTAGTAGGTGTGCTCGAACAGGTGGCGGATCTGCCGACCACCGCAATGGCGGGACGGAAAGCCCTGAACCTGAGGGGCACTTTGAGGGGCAGAACGGCGCTCGGCGGTGCTGGTTCGGGTTTGTCCAGGCTAGCGTCAGCCAGTGTATTGCCCGGTCAGGAACTGGACCTGGGCCGTGGGAATCGTCCAGCGGGACATGGTAAGGAGAAGGTCTACGGTTCGATTCCGTGACGGGGCTCCAGCTCGTGTAGGTATTTCGAAACTAGAAGGTCAAATATGGCTTTGAGAGTGCCCCTCAAGTGCCCCTCGCCTCCAGATCTAGCACGGCGATCAGGGCGATGAGCTGCTACTTCGGCAAGCCGGTCAGGGTCGGTTAGCGTTTCCGGTATCGGGAACGCGTCTGCGATCGCGCTGGCCCGGGCAGGGGGACCAGGCCGCAGCCTGGAGACCTGGTTACGGCCCGGGCGCGAGCTGGTCCAGCCGCAAGGACCAGACACTTTGAAGATAGTGATGAGCTCAGTCGTTGAGCACAAAGGGCAGACGGCGGCTCTGCACCGTGTGAGCGTCGTCCCGTCCGTCGCGTCGCCGGCGGCGCCAGGAAGGACACCACCGACAGTTACACCCTCGGTAACGGACCGATCGGCTCGTCCAAACGTGCCACCGCGCCTATCGCCGACTCGGCCCTCCTGTCTGGGCAGGCTCGATATTCGTTGACCGGATGCAGAATTGCCGGTTCTGCTGATTAGGAGAGTCGCCCGGCGGGACAGACGGGGTGGCGGTATTGGGTGGCCCACCAGGCTGCTGGGGAAGTTGCCGCCTGGCATTTACCAGTCCTGACCTTGCGCCCCGGGGCGCTGCGGGATGCTGGAGAATGGGGTCATGAAGGGCATTTCCGCGGGCCGGTCCGGCTGGCCGCATACTGCTTGGGCTATGTGGCTGCCATGCGTATCGCGGTCGTCATGGCGGGCCTGTTCGTCGTGGTTGACCTGGCTGGCATGGTAATGGGGAGCTGGGATACGCCCGTGGCTGGCCTGGGATGGCTGAAGGCTGGCGCGATCGGCCAGTTCGGCCTGGTAATCGCTGCCGCCGTCGTGCTCATCGCAAGCGCGACGCACCCCAGCTGGCATCGCGGCGCCGCGATTGCGGCATATGCGATCATCGTGCTGGAGATCGGCTGGTTCTTTGTGACCCGCATGCTGGTTCAAGACCATCCGTGAGTCCCGTGCCTGGACAGCGGTGCGCTGGGCCGTTGACAGAATGGGCCGTCCCGGCAACTTTAGAGGCACTTTCTTGCCGACGGAATTAACTTACCAGGTTTCCCTGACGTGCATAATAGCTTTCCTCGAATTCTTCGGGCGGGACATATCCGCAGGTGGAATGCAACCTTTCCCGATTATATCAGGCGACCCATTCCAGGGTCGCGAGCATGACATCAGCCGTCCCTGCCCATGGACCTTCCCGTTCGATCAGTTCCTTCTTGTAAAGACTGTTCAGCGCTTCTGCAGCCGCATTGTCATAAGAGTCACCCTTCCGGCGGACCGAGCGGACAGCGCTTATATCGCCGAGCCGCTCGGCATACCGGATCGACGTATATTGCACTCCGCGGTCGGAATGATGGCCAGTTTCCCGCCGATCCGGTCGCCTCGTGACCAGATCGCCATTTCCAGCGCATCGAGGGCAAGCTCCGCCCGGAGCGTATCGGAAACCTGCCAGCCGACGATCTTCCGCGAGAAAAAATCGAGTATGAGCGAGGAATACACAAAGCCGCCCGCCGTCTCGACATAGGTGATGTCAGCGACCCACCGCCGGTTCGGCGCGGGCGCGGTGAAGTCCCGCTCCAGCAGGTCAGACGGCCGCTCATGCCCTGGTCCAGCCGGGACCGCCGTCCGCGGCCTCTTCCTCCTGGCCGTCGCCCCGGCAATGCCCAGCTCGCGCATCAGCCGCCCGGCCGTACACCGCGCCACGTCAGTACCCTCCCGGCTCAATTCGCGCCAGACCTTCCGCGCACCGTAAACCCCGCGCCCTCTCTCCTGCCAGACGCGCATGATCTCCTTCATCAGTTTCTCGTCCCGCGCATCGCGCGCGGGCGGGTTCTCCTCTCGCCTCTTCGCCGCGTAATACGTGGACGGCGCAATCTCCAGGACCGCGCAGGCCGGCTCCACTCCAAACCGGTCCCTATGCGAATCGACGAACTCGGCTAGCGCGGAAATCGGGGGCCGGGTTCCCGGGCGAAATAAGCACTCGCCGCCTTCAGGAACGTTCGCCCGCCGCAGTTCACGGACCTCTTTCTCCAGGTCCGCGATCCGCTTCCTATCATCGCTCGTCGTTCCGGGCCGCTGCCCCGAATCGACCTCCGCTTTCTCGACCCAATTGCGGAGAGTCTCGGGATTTATGCCCAGCCGCTCGCCGACCCGTGCCAGAGTTCCGCGTGCGCTGCCCGATTCCGCACGCAACTCGAAGACCATCACAACCGCACGTTCCCGCAGCTCGGCGGGATGCTGCTTCCTTGACGCATGAGTCCCAGCTTTCCCAGAAGTCACAGCCTCCAAGAAACCCGGGGCGGCTCAACCCGGAGGCGACGGTCCAGGCGACAATCCGTAGGTGCTATACCCCTCTCCGGTGATCCCGGGGGTTTACAGTCCGCCGCGCTGGTGGAACCATCCGGATAGAGCAAGTCATGTGGCCACGTCAATCCGAAGGTTGCGGTATGACGCACACCAGCCTGGGCGGCGCCCCGAAAGATGACGGTAATTGCTCGCGCGGCGGCGTTACCCGGGGCGGGAGCGTCGGCTTTTCCTGGAGGGTGGTGGTACTGGCGCTGGTCGCCTGTCTGGCTCTGGCCGCCTGTTCCAGCAGTCAGGGGGTTTCTGGCCAGACCCCGGCCCATTCGGCGACGGGCGGCCCCCGCATCACGGTAGCCATGGTCACTCACGGGCAGGCGTTCGACCCGTTCTGGGCGCTGGTGAAGAAGGGCGCGCAGACGGCCGCGACAGACTTCAACGTCAACCTGGTCTACAGTTCCCCCTCGACCACGAACCCGCAGGAACAGGCCTCGCTCATCACCAAGGCCACCGCCCAGCATCCCAGGGGTCTGGTGGTGACGATCCCCGATGCCGCGGTGCTGTCCGCCCCGATCAAGCAGGCGGTCTCGGCCGGCATCCCGGTCGTCGTCATGAACGTGGGTGCCAACGTGTACCAGAGCGTGGGCGGCCTGACGTTCGTCGGCCAGAACGAGACGGTCGCCGGGCAGGAGGCCGCCAGAGAGATGGCCAACGCCGGCGTGCACAAGGCGCTGTGCGTCATCCACGAGGAGCAGAACATCGCCCTGGTCCAGCGGTGCGCGGGGTTCACCCAGGCGCTGGCAGCTCGGGGCGGCTCGGTCACGACCATCCATGTGAATGGGGCCCAGCTGAACTCGGCGGCGACCGCGATCGAGAACGCGCTGAAGGCCGACCCGAGCATCGACGGGGTGCTCACCACCGGCATCCTCGGGTTCGACGCGGCCGGCGGGGCGCTGCAGTCCCTGGGCAAGTTCGGCACGATCAAACTCGGCACCTTCGACGTCTCGACCCAGGACCTGAACGCAGTCAGCAACGGCCAGGCGCAGTTCGTCGTCGACCAGCAGCCGTTCCTGGAGGGGTACATGGCGGTCCAGGTCACCGCGTTCGAGGCGCGATACAGCCAGCACCCGTTCGGGCCGATCCTGACCGGGCCGAGCCTGGTCACCAAGGCCAACGTGGCGCAGGTCCAGCAGCTGTACAAGAGCACCGGCATCCCGCTGTTCAACGGCGGCTATCCGCAATGAGCGCCATCCGGAGGGGGCGATCGCGTTGACCGCAGCAGTTACGGAGCCACTCGCCGCCGGGTTGCGCCTGTCGCTGGCGCCGCTGGACTACGCGCTGGTGATCATCTATTTCGTCTTCGTCATCGGGATCGGGTTCGCGCTGCGCCGCCTGGTCCAGACCTCGACGGACTTCTTCCTGTCCGGCCGCTCGCTGCCGACCTGGATCACCGGGATCGCGTTCATCTCGGCCAACCTGGGCGCGATCGAGATCCTCTCCATGGCGGCGAACGGAGCCGAGTACGGTATCAGCACCGTGCACTACTACTGGATCGGCGCGGTGCCGGCCATGGTGTTCCTCGGCGTGGTGATGATGCCGTTCTACTACGGCTCCCGGGTCCGCAGCGTCCCCGAATACCTGCTGCGCCGGTTCGACCGCAAGACGCACCTGGTGACCGCCCTCATCTTCGTCGTGGCCTCGGTCCTGATCGCGGGCGTGAACCTGTACGCGCTCGCGTTCGTGCTCGAGTCGCTGCTCGGCGTCCCGCTGGCCGTGGCCATTATCGCCTCGGCCCTGTTCGTGCTGTCCTACATCCTGCTCGGCGGGCTTTCCAGCGCCATCTACAACGAGGTGATGCAGTTCTTCGTCATCCTGCTCGCCCTGATCCCGGTGATCATCGTGGTGCTGAAGGAGACCGGCGGGATCCACGGCCTGTTCAGCAAGCTGGCCACGCAGGGAACCGCCTTCACCCATCCGTGGAACGGCACCAGTCTTGGCGGGCACAACCCGTTCGGCGACTGGATCGGCATCGTCTTCGGCCTGGGCTTCTGCTTGTCGTTCGCCTACTGGACCACGAACTTCGCCGAGGTCCAGCGGGGCATGTCGGCCAAGGACGAGTCCTCCGCGCGGCTGACGCCGATCGTCGCGGCCTACCCGAAGGTAATCATCCCGCTGGGCACGGTCATCCCGGGCATGGCCGCGATCCTGCTGATCCCCGGCATTGGCACCGCCGGCGGCCTGACGTACAACGACGCCATCCCGGCGCTGTACAACCAGTACCTGCCCCTCGGCGTGCTCGGGGTGGCGGTGACCGGCCTGCTGGCCGCGTTCATGGCCGGGATGGCCGCCAACGTCTCCTCGTTCAACGCCGTGTGGACCTACGACATCTGGCAGAACTATCTCCGCCCCGGCCGCCCGGACCAGTACTACCTGCGGGTCGGCCGGATCACCACGATAGTCGGCGTGTTTATCGGCATCGGGACCGCGTTCCTCGCGGCCGGCTACAGCAACATCGGGAACTACTTCCAGGCTCTCTTCTCGTTCTTCAACGTGCCGATCTTCGTGACGTTCATCTTGGGCATGTTCTGGCGCAAGGTGGGCCGCGGCTCGGGATTTTACGGGCTGATCGTCGGGACGGTGTTCTCGTTCGGCACGTGGCTGCTGTACAAGCTGGGCGTGATCGACTTCCGCAGCGCTATCGCCGAGACCCAGTGGGGCGCGATCATCGGGTTCCTGGCCGGGGCGGCCGCCATGGCCATCGCGACCATCTGGGATACGCCAAAGCCGCTGTCCGCGTTGCACGGTCTGGTCTGGGGATACGCGG
Source organism: Streptosporangiaceae bacterium (assembly GCA_049284535.1). Classification (GTDB taxonomy): domain Bacteria; phylum Actinomycetota; class Actinomycetes; order Streptosporangiales; family Streptosporangiaceae; genus Palsa-504. The sequence continues at coordinate 11,344 of JBAPYC010001372.1, read as the reverse complement.
TGGAAGACGAGGGAGAGGCCGCCGGGACGGCCGCCCGCGCGCCCTGGTACAAGTCTCCGCTGCTGTGGGGCGTCGGCGCGCTCCTCCTGTGCGTGCTGTTCTACATCTACATTGAGATTGCCTAGGGGTGGTGCAGGTGAGCTCTGCCAGCGGACCCGAGGTGCCGGCCAGGGCCGAGGCTGCCTCCGCCCGGCGTCGCAAGCCGGATCTCACCCCGGAGGAGGCCAAGATCTGGCGGCTGGCCAAGCTCTTCGACCTGCGCTCGTTCATCGGGGCCCTGATGCTCATCTTCGGCATCCTGGTGATCATCCCGGGGTTCCTCGCGAGCCCGGCCACGATCGACAAGGCGGCCGGGATCAACCTGGCGCTGTGGGTCGGCGGGATCATGCTGGGGCTTGCCGCGTTCTTCCTGACCTGGGTGATACTGAAGCCACCGCCGCCGGTAACCACGGCGGAAATGGAGGCCACCCGCAAGGCCCGCGAGGAGTTCGGCACCCAGGGTCCGGCCGGGCACTAAGAGCGCTGACCAGCTCTTGCGCGTGCTTAAGTTTCGCGCCACTCACCTCCGCCCACGAGGAGATCCCTGGCCAAGGTCATCAATTTTGTTAGGCCACAAATAGAGAAGATCACCACCCGGCCCTCGCAGCAGGTCAACGGTTACGTTCGTGTTGGCCCTCGCAGCAGGTCGACGGTTACGTTCGTGTTGGCCTGAAGGGTGATTTGGCGGCCGTTGATGATGATCGTCTCACGGCAGCCTGCCGGTCCGGTCAGCATGAATGTGGCGGAGGTGTGGTCCGCGGATACCGACACGGTGTTGCCGTGCCATTTGAGCCGGAAGTCCACGGCGTTCCAGTCGGGCGGGAGCCATGGCTTGAAGGTCATCTGGCCGTTCCGGACGCGGAATCCGCCGAATCCGCAGACGATCGTCTGCCAGGTTCCGCCTGCGGAGGCTATGTGGATGCCCTCGGCGGTGTTTCCCTGATTGTCGAGGAGATCGACGAATGCCGCCCGGCGGAAGTACTGGACGGCGCGGCGGGGGTCGCCGACCTCGATGCCCATGATGGAGTGGATCGCGGTGCTCAGCGAGGACTTGTGCAGTGTCAGCGGCTCGTAGTAGTCGTAGGTGGCGCGCTTGACGTCATCGCCGAACTCGTCCGGGAGCACGTAGGTCAGCATCACCACATCGGCCTGCTTGACCAGGTTGATTCCGGCCAGGTTGTAGTGGTGATAGCCCGGCGGGTACATCGGCATGTCGTTGCCGTCGTGGGCTACCGGAAGGGTCTCCAGCCCGAAGTATCCGTCGAACTGCTCGATCACCCCGTCGCCGTTCCGGGCGGGCAGGCGGATCTGCTCGGCCCTGGTGAGCCATTGTTCGACCTCATCGGGCTTGAGCCCGATACGTTCGGCCAGGCTGGCCAGTTCGCCGGGGTGGCTGACCGCGAGACCGGCGTAGACGTGCGCGGCCTGCTGCAGGTGCCACCGCACCAGGTAGTTGGTGTAGGCGCTGTTGTCGACATGCTCGTGGAACTCGTCGGGGCCGACCACCCGGCTCAGCGCGTACCGCCCGTCCGGCATGGCCTCCAGGCGGCTGGCCCAGAAGCGGCTCGTCTCGAAGAGGATTTCCGCGCCGTAGTCTGTCATCAGCGCGTGGTCGCCGGTTGCCGCGACGTAGGCCATCAGGCCGTACGCGACCGCCGCGGTGACGTGGATCTCCTCCTCTCCCATCCAGATCCGGTGGGCGCCGTCCCACGTCCACTTCGGTGTGGTCTCCACCCCGGTGCCGGCGGACTCCCACGCGTAGCGCGCGCCGCGGAATCCTCCGTCACGTGCGTTCCGCCGGGCGCCGTCAAGGGTGTGGTACCGGTGCAGCAGCAAGGCGCGGGCCGTCTCGGGCTGGGTGTAGATGAAGAACGGGAGCATGAACACCTCGGTGTCCCAGAACGCGTGCCCCCGGTAACGCTCACCCGACAGCGCGTTGGCCCCGATATTGACGCGCGGATCGGACTCGTTCGCCGCGATCAGCAGCTGGTAAATGTTGAAACGCACAGCGCGGGTCGTGTCGGGGTCTCCGTCGATCGTGACGTCGGAATCGGCCCATTTTGCCTGCCACGCCGCACGGTTCCGCTCCCGGCACCCCGCAAATCCGGCCGCGGTGTGGCGGCGGAGCTCCTCCAGGCACGCCGGGCGGACGGAGGCCGCCGCGACATCACGGGAGGTATAGACAGCGACGAGCTTTTCCACAGTGAGCGTGTCGCCCGCGGCCACCTGCGCGTGTGCCACCTGCTCGATGTACTTGTACCGCTGCTCGACGCCGGACTCGGCGGCCGGCGACACCCTGGTCAGTGCCGCGTACCCGATGGTGATGCCGGTGTCGATGGTACGGGTTTCCAGGTAGATGCCGTCGGGAAGGTGCTCGCGGGCCACCTCGTCCAGGTGCCTGGATCTGGCCCACTTGTGCCACTTCATCTGCGGATCGTCCGGCGGCGGCTCGGCGTAAATCGGCCGCCGGTCCAGGTTGTATCCCGTGCCGTCGATGCCACTGCGGACAATTACCGGCGCCGTGTGATTCTCCGGCGTGATCCGGGCCCGCAGGCAGCACAGATGCTGGGCGGCACTGCTGGCGAAATGAACGGTCTCGACCCGGGTCCGGCGGCCCTCAGAATCCTCGAACACGGTGTCGCGGAACACCGCGCCCTCCCGCATGTCCAGTACCCGCCGGTGACGGACCACTGAGGCTGACGTCACGTCCAGCCGGACGCCGCCGGCCACGACGGCTACACTCAGCCAGTCGGGTGCCTTGACCAGGTCGGTGACCGCGGAGTCGTGGTGATCGAAGACACCGCGCAGGAAGGTCCCCGGCAGTGCGCCCTCATAGCCCTCCGCCAGGGAGCCCCTGGTGCCAAGGTATCCGTTGCCGGTGGTGAACAGCGTCTCGTAGGTCCCGGCCAGCGCCGCGGTGAAGCCGTCCTCTGCGATCAGCCAGCGGGAATCCTCACCGCCCAGATCGCCCTTCACCAGAACTCCTCCCACTAACACCGGGACCGTAGGCCGCGCGGATCTGCCGTTCGGTTTCCTCTCGTGACAAGTAGACGTCAAGTTCCGCGCCGGCGCAGCGCTGAGCACCCATCGCATTGCCGTACTGGCAGGCCACGACGTAATCCCGGTACGCCAGGTAGCCGTAGGCCAATCCCGCGGCGAACGAGTCGCCAGCACCGGTGGTGTCCACGACGTGCTCCACCTCGATCCGATCGACGAACTCCTGCGCGACCCCGCCGGAGCCGTCCCGGTAGAACGCCACGCAGCCACGCTCATCCAGCGTCACGCATACCGCCCCGACACCGCGGTCCAGGCAATGACGCGCCAGATCGCACAGCTCTTCAGTGCCCAGCCTCGGCGGGTCAGCCGTCACCTCCGCCGACTCACCCAGCCACGTCGAGCTCGCTTCCTCAAGGTTCATCTTCAAGATGTCGATGTACGGCAGCCACACGTCCCGGTCAGCCCACACCCTCGGATGGCGCTCGCCGCTGCGGGTCAGCGTCACCGTCGGGCCATGCGCATCCAGCACCACGGCGGCCCCGCTGTGCTCCTTGATATGCCGCAGCGTCGGCTGCCCCACCTCGTAATCCGTGATCGGGACACAGACAAACACGTCGGCGTCGAGCACCTCGTCGACATCGGCCGGCACGATCGGGTTCATGAAGCTCGTCTCCCGCTCGACCCGGCGGTTGTGCTCGATATAACGCAGCTCGATGACGTCCCCCTGATCAGCCGACGACGTTATACCGGAAGTGTCGATATTTGGGAACGACCCGAGGATGTCCTTGATCGGGCCCTCATCTTGCCGGCGCACGTGAGACACCGGGAAGACCATGTCGCCCGCATCCAGCAGAGCCGACAGGGCAACCGCCGTATACAACACGCACCCGTACTTCTCGAACCGCTCACCGGCATGGGTCACGATCTGATCCCGAGGGATCGGGCCCAGCACCGCAACCTTACGACCCGTCTGGCTTTCCATGTCATCCATCATGAACATCCCCGGCGCCTGCCGCCATAGCACAGGGCAATGCAGGGACTAGTTGCGCCGCGAGGGCTGCCGTCCGGCAAAAGGGCCCGATGGTCACCAGTGACCGCTCCCTCGATCTGACCGCCCCTGTGGGATCGCCCACATTGCTTCTTCAGCAAGCCTTTAGCGGTGACGGAGCGGCCCTGACTGACGGCCGGTGGGCGGCGCTGCAGCCGCCGCTGCTGCCGTGCGGCAGGAAACTGGGCCGCCCGCCGAAGTGGACAAGAACGGCGGTTGCTCAAATGAGCTGGCGCAGGTCAGTCAGCGTGGACGTCCAGCGGCGCGTCGGCTGGGGCTGGAGGCCGCGGCGCGGACATCAGGTCCATAATCGTGGAGCTGATTGCGCGGTCGACCACCGCCAGGACCTCCTCCTGGGTCCGCTCGGCCCGGTCGTTCCACTGGGTGAGCGTGCGCAGCCGGGCCCGCCGGACCTCGGGCGAGGGCACCGGCGGCAGGCCGCCGGACAGGGTCGGCTGGCCACGGGAGGCCCACAGCGCGTCGTACACGGCGTCGACCGCCCGGCCGACGTCCGAGGGCGACCCGGCCCGCGCCAGGGCGCCGACCAGGCAGGACCCATCGACATGAGCCGGGCTGCCGCCAGCGTCGCCGGTCACCAGCCGGTGGCCACCGTCGGCCAAGCTCACCGACCACCAGCCGCCCTGCACCCAGCCGACCTCCAGCTCGGCGCGCGCTCCCTCCAGCACCGCCAGCTGCCCGTTCAGTTGGGCCAGGATCAGCTCCGCGCTCGGCGGCAGCAGCAGCCGCTGCCGCACCCGCCACCGCCAGCCCCGTTCGCGTCCACCGCTATCGCTTTGGCCGCCCGCTCCTTCGTACGGCGTGTTCGGCTCAGCCGACCGCAAGCCGTCGCGCCGCGCCATGTCCGTTCTCATGATCCCAGCATTACACCGTTTCCGCCGCGTGACCATGTACCGCTTCAAAATGCGGCGAGCGACCTTGACCTGCGGGTTTACGAAGTAGCTCACGCGACCCGTGGTACTCGTTGATCACGCCGCCGAGCACCTTCCGGCGCTGTACCGGCGCGGCCAGCGGCATGACGACCATCTCGTCATGACCGGGCGGCCGCTGATTCCGGGACTGGTGCGGCCGGTGCCCGTTGTAATGCCTGCGCGTGCCGAGAATCTCATCCGTGGCTGTGGCCAGCAGTGTTGCCGTCCTTGCCGTCCGGCCGTGATGATCACCGGTCATGTGCCTGCGGTTCGTCTTCCTTCTGATCACGCGGCTAACCTCATCGCTGCGGCTGTCCCGGCATGAGGAGACTTGGAAGACCGCAGAGATCTTGATCCTGCGCCACCAGCTCGCCATCCTGCAACGCCGACAGCCGCGCCGCCCGAATCTGAACTGGGCGGACCGGGCACTGCTCGCGACTCTGCTCACCCTGATACCGAAAGCGCGGCGCCAGGCGCTGCGGCTGCTGGTCACCCAGGACATGATCCTGCGCTGGCACCGCGCCATCGTCCGCCGCCGCGGGCTGCCAGGTCAAGCGCGGCAGGACCGGCAGGCCAGCCACCCGCCGGACCATCAAGGCCCTGGTGCTCCGGCTGGCCCGCGAGAACCCCGGTTATGTGAAGCTCGTGATTATGTAGAACTCGTTAACGGTTAGTCAGTAACGGCGGGTGCCAAGACGACTTGATCACGCAACGTAATCGATATCGGCCCGATGGCCGACACCGCGAGTGTCCATCATGGCGGCTCGGACGTTCACATCCTCAGGGCGGCCCTGCCTGTCAGGCACGGCGATCCGACATACCTCATCGCAGATCCGGACGTCGGCCGTCTGACGGCCAGATATGTAGCCATGCTCAGATCACTCGCTTTAGGATGGCGCAGGCGACGGTTACGGCGACCAGGTCGCCGCCGTGGGCGGTGACACGTGCGCCCTGGGCGCCTGGCTGGCTTGCGCTGCGTGGCCAGCGCCTGAGTTAGAGGCCAGGCTCGCGTACCTGATAGCCGGCGTCCGCGCAGCGTTGGCATCATGCCCTTCGAGGAGGGAGGCCTGGCAGCATTCGTGCATTTCAGCGTGAGTTTTGGGTGGTGCGCTCGGATATGGTATGTGCCATGCGAGCACCAGGCGGACCCGGCCGGAGAAGCGCTGACTCTGAGGGGCAGTTTGAGGGGCAAAACAGTGCTTGACGGCGCTGATCCGGGCTTGTCTCTGCTCGTCTGTGCCAGCGTATTACCTGGCCAGGGGCTCTACCTGGGCCGTGGTAATCGTCCAGCGGGACATGGTAAGGAGAAGGTCTACGGTTCGATTCCGTAACGGGGCTCCAGCTCAGTGGGTTTTTTCGAATTTATTTCGATCGGCTGATGCCAAGATCAAGTGACTAACTAAGCGGTGCCGGTTCCACTGGCACCGCAAAGATCGCCTCCGGGATCGAGCGGTATGTAGCGTTCCCCGCCGAAGCAACGGCCGGGCTGCCGCGATGGACAGTGTGGCTCGGCGGCATAGTGCCGGTGGATGGGATCTGGCGCAGCACCGGGGTGGGGGTCAGGCTCAGCCCGATGGAGGCGGATGCGGTGGCCGAGTCCATCGATGAGGCCGGCCTGGCGATGGTCCAGACATTCGCGGGGAAACCCGAGACCTCACCGACGCCTATCCCGTTCGGTCATGCCGAGCCGTATGGCGTACACGCCGATGACCAGGAACCGGTACCGGCCGCGGTGGCAGGCCTGATCGGGAAGGTAACCGGTGCCATGATCACCGGTATCGCCGCGGACGTGCACCGTTACCGGGCCGCGCCGCCCGCGATGGCCAACACCGACGGCGACCCCATGTGCCTGATCAGCGCGACGATCGCCGTCGAAGACGGCACGGCCGCGAAGCTAGCCGCGCGCCCCGACTTCGGTCTCGACACCGACGAGCCGGACCAGCTCACCTGGTGGGGCGCGCTGATCCCCGACGGCCAGCGCGAGGCGATGATGGCCGAGGCCATGGCACAGTTGCGGGCCCAAGGCCACCAGGACGTCGCGGCGCCCGACGGTCCGCAGCGCTGGGTACGGGGTGTGCTGCAGGTCCGCGGCCGCGAGATCACCGTCGAGGTGAACTCCCAGCAGCGGCTCGCCCGGCTCCTCGGCATACTCCGCAAGGTCGGCGCCAGCCCAGTAGTGACCTCGGAGAAGCGGATCGACCCGGCACAGGATTTCGCCTGGCCCGCCGGGCAGCGCGCCGCCCAGGGCGGCGCTGCGGCCGCGGCCGAAGGCTGGGAGAAGTTCTGGCTCGATGAGCAGGTTCCCGCGTTGGCCGGCCGGACGCCCAGGCAGGCCGCAGGTGGCCCGGAACGACCCTACCCGGAGGCGATGCTGCGGCAGTTCGAGTACGAGGCCGACCTGCTCGCCGCCGACGGCAAGACCGGCGCCGACACCGCCTGGCTGCGCGAGCAACTCGACATGCCAGACAACCTCACCGACTGAACGCCCTGACAGCCCACGGCTTATCCTGGCTGTGAGCAGTCAACCGAAGCCAGCTATCGTCCGGATTATCTCGCTCAGCGGCCACCAGCGGCGTCTGGCCAAGTTGTCGCCTGCCTACCTCCCGGTTCCGGCGGAACGGAAAAGTTCAAGGAGCACGGCGGTCGATCTGGGAGATAGGGGCTCCTCCGGGTAGAACTCCGCGCATATCCGCAAAGCCTCATCAGCTGAATTCAGCCCGATGAGGTCGGCTAGAAGGCGAAGGTCATCGATGTCGGCGTCCTGGCGGCGCGAGCTTTCATTGCGAAGACATGGGCTGGCGAGGCCGCCATTACGCGCAATCCCGTGTGATCGAACACCCGCCGCTTACTGGCATCTTCTTTTCCGGAGATGTAAACGCTCGCCTGCTCATTGAGCCACCAATGGGGCAACCCGAGGTCCTCGGCGACCTTGGGGGCCTCTTCGAGGACAATTCCGTGTGGCACGAATACTGCGTCGACATCGCGAGTCACGCGGGTAGCGCCGTAGGCCAGGGCCATAGCGGCACCGCCGACGACAAATACATCGGCTACGGCGCCCCGGCGGACCAGGCGCTCGCCAAGCGTGGTGAAGGCTTGCTCGATCTCTGCCCTGCCGAAAAGAACATGATCCGGCCCGCTCACGCGGCCTCCAGGTCCCTGGCGGAAAGGTAAACACCGTGCTTGCGGAACGCTGCTGGTGCCCAGACCAGCGCGTCGGCTCGCTGGGTTTTCAGTTCCGCGGGGAACCACGGTCGCTGAAGCACTCGTAGCTCGGTCCATTCCGGCGGGGCCACATCGCGCTGGGCAGCCAGATACTCGGCCAGCGCTGCCAGAAGCGCATCCCATTGCTCGTCGCCGGTGGTCGGCGGTTCGTCACACAGTAGCGATGGCTGAACGTCGCCAGGCTCCCACCGGTACTCCTCGAGAAATTCCAACACAAGCTTCCAGCGGGTCTTGACATCATCCGACCGGGCGAGGCGACCGCCGAGTTCGGCCAGGGTCATAGCCCGGTACCCGGTCATGCGGCTCCCTCCTAGTATCAGTCGTTGGCTCTAGGCAACGACAGACGGAGCGCGACGCGCTCAGTACGGATGCAGTTGTACCTCCTGGTTAGTGCCTGCGCCGGAGCGCCTTGATCGCCGCGGCGATCGCGGGGGCTGCGCAGACGGCAGCCAGGCCGGCGAGCCGGATATAGTCGGCGGTCGTCGGCGGCGTGGGCCGTACCGGCTGCACCGGCTCGCCGCGGAGCCCGGCGGCCAGGACCTCGGCCAGGTGGACCGGGGTCCGGCCGGTGTTGCCTTGTTCGATCTGGGTGCGGCAGCTGAACCCGTCGGCCAGCACCAGGGCATCCTCGGGCGCGCCCCGGACGGCCGGGAGCAGGGCCCGCTCGCCGCAGGCCATCGACACGTCGTAGTGGCCGGCCTCGAAGCCGAAGTTGCCGGCCAGCCCGCAGCAGCCGGCGTCCAGCACGTCCAGGTCCACCCCGGCGTCGCGCAGCAGCGCCTGATCCGCGTCGTAGCCCATGATGGCGTGCTGGTGGCAGTGGGTTTGCGCGATGGCCTGCCCCCCGACCCGCGGCGGCTGCCAGCCGTCGGTGTGATCCCGCAGCAACTCGGCGAGCGTGACCGTCTGGGCGCCGAGCCGCTCGACGTCGCGGTTTTCGGGCAGCAGCTCCCGGGCGTCGGACCGGAACACCGCCGTACAGCTGGGCTCCAGCCCCACCACTTTCGTGCCCCGCTGCAGGTGCGGCGCCAGCGCGTCGACGGTGCGCTGCAGCACCCGCCGGGCCGTAGCGAGCTGGCCGGTGGAGATCCAGGTCAGGCCGCAGCACAGCGGCTGGTCCGGCACGATCACCCGCCAGCCGGCCGTTTCCAGCACCTCGACGGCCGCCTGACCGACCCCGGGGGTGAGGTGGTTGGTGAAGGTATCGGGCCACAGGACAACCTCGCCGCGCAGCCCGGCGGGGCCGGGATCGCGGCCGGCATGCCAGGCTTGCAGGGTCTGGCGGGCGAACAGCGGCACCCGGCGGTGCCGGTCGATGCCACCCGCCGCGGTGACGGCGTCGCGCAGGACGGGAGCCTGGCTGACGGCGTTGACCAGCCAGGGAGCCCGCGAGGCGAGCTGTGCCGCGGCAGGCAGCCAGCCCATCGAGTAGTGCGCCCGGGGACGGAGCCGCCCCTGGTAATGGTGGGCCAGGAACTCGGCCTTCATCGTGGCCATGTCGACCTCGACGGGGCAGTCCCGCTTGCAGCCCTTGCAGGCCAGGCACAGGTCGAGAGCGTCACGGACCTCGGTGGATCGCCAGCCGGCCGTGACCGGCGAGTCGGCGTGCCCCTCCAGCATCTCGAACAGCAGGCGGCTGCGGCCCCGGGTGGAGTGCTCCTCCTCGCGGGTGACCATGTACGACGGGCACATCACCCCGCCGGAATCGTGCCGGCACTTGCCCACGCCGACGCATCGCATGACGGCCCGCTCGAACCGGCCGTCGTCGTCCGGGTACCGGAAGTACGTCTCGTCGTCCCGTGGTGTCCACTGGGTGCCGAGCCGGAGGTTCTCGTCGATCCGGTAAGGGGCCACGACCTTGCCCGGGTTCATCCGGTTGCCCGGGTCGAAGATCGCTTTGAACTGGCCGAACGCGCGGACCAGCTCGTCACCGAACATCTTGGGCAGCAGCTCGCCGCGGGACTGGCCGTCACCGTGCTCACCGGAGAATGACCCGCCGTAGCTGACCACCAGATCGGCGGCGCGTTCGATGAACCGGCGGAAGGTGGCGATGCCGTCCGCGGTGACCAGGTCGAACGGGATGCGGGTGTGGACGCAGCCGTGCCCGAAGTGGCCATACAGGGCGGAGCCGGAGTAGCCGAACTCGTCGTAGAGCTTGATCAGGTCGCGCAGGTAGTTCCCGAGCCGCTCGGGGGGAACCGCCGAGTCTTCCCAGCCCTCCCAGGTGTCGGGCATGTCCGGCACCCGTGCGGTGGCGCCCAGCGCCACCTCCCGCACGTCGGCCAGCTCCTTCTCGTGCTCGGCGTCGTCGTAGAACTTGACCGTGGGCTCGTGCTCGGTGCCGTGCAGCTCGTCGAGCAGCGTGTGCGCCTTGGCGTCGGCGTCATCCTTGGAGTCGCCGGAGAAGATGACCATCAGCCAGGCGTGCCCGTCCGGCAGCAGGAGCAGCGCCTCGGGGTTCATCCGCCGTTCGCGCTCGAAGGTGATCAGCCGGTCGTCCAGGCCTTCCAGCTGTTCGGGCCGGTGCAGGGCGATGCGCGGAGCGGCATCGGCCGCGGCCGCGATGTCCGGGTAGCCAAGCACGACCAGCGTCTGGGCGGCCGGCTTCGGCACCACGCTCAGTTCGGCGTGCAGGATGGTGACCAGCGTGCTCTCGCTGCCTACCAGCGCGCGGGCCAGGTCGAAGCCGTTCTCCGGCAGCAGGGAGTCCAGGTTGTACCCGGACACCCGGCGCGGGATGTCCGGGTAGCGGTCCCGCACCTGGTCGCCGTGGGCCTGGGCCAGCGCGCGCAGCTGGGAGTAGATCTCGGCCCGCCGGCCGCCCGCGGCCACGATCCGGTCGTACTCCTCGTCGGTGGTGGGGCCGGTCCAGAACCGCTCACCGTCGTAGGTCAGCACCTCCAGCCGGGTCACGTTGTCCACGGTCTTGCCGTAGGCCTGGGCGGTCGCCCCGCACGAGTTGTTGCCGAGCATGCCGCCCAGCGTGCAGTGGTCGTGCGTGGCCGGCCGGGGGCCGAACATCAGGCCGTGCTCAGCCAGGGCCGCGTTCAGCTCGTCCAGCACGATGCCGGGCTCGACCACACAGGTCCGCGCGTCCGGGTCGACCGAC
>JBAPYC010001371.1:0-2569 GCA_049284535.1 Streptosporangiaceae bacterium | reverse complement strand
CCCTGAATCAGCATGGCAGCGGCGGAGGAGCGATGTCGCTGCGCGAGGTGCTAGTCGGAATGATCGAGGAGTACGCCCGGCACATGGGTCACGCTGACCTGCTGCGCGAGCGGATCGACGGCCGCCTGGGGCAGTAACAGAGCCGTCTGGGCCAGTAACAGGACCGCCTGGGCCAGTAACAGAGCCGCCTAGGCCAGTAACAGAGCCGCCTAGGCCAGTAACAATGACGGACCGGGCCCGGTCCCAGCGCCGTTAGGCGGAAATTGTGCCGTGACTAGGAGATGCTGTGCACGGCCGCGGCGACCGGGGTGTCTCCGCCGACCAGATCCAGCGTCTGGTGCCGGGTACCCGGTTCGTCGAGCAGGGCCACGATGACCGCGGCGACGTCGGCCCGGGGAATGCTGCCCCGCGGGAGCGGCGGGGGCGCGAGCCGGACCTGGCCGGTGGCCGGGGCATCGGTCAGGCCCCCCGGGCGCAGGATGGTCCAGTCCAGGTCCCGGGCGCTCAGGTCGGCCTCGGCGGCGGCCTTCGCCGCGATGTAGGCGGCCCAGACCTCGTCGGTGCCGGGTCGCGGCGGCTGGTCGGCTCCCATCGCGGAGATCTGCACGAACCGGCGTACCCCCGCTTGCCCGGCGGCGTCGGCTAGCAGCACGCTGGCCGCCCGGTCGACGGTGTCCTTGCGGAGCGCGCCGCTGCCCGCTCCGGCCCCGGCCGCGAACACCACCGCGTCGGCCCCGGACAGCAGCGCCGCGACATCACCGGCCGTGGCCGCCTCCAGGTCGCAGACGACCGCTTCGGCGCCGGTCTTGCGCACATCATCGACCTGGGCCGGGTTCCTGATCAGCCCCACGGCCTGGTCGCCGCGCTCGGCCAGCAGGCGCTCCAGCAGGAGCGCGATCTTCCCGTGCCCACCCGCGATCACAACTCGCATGCTGTCACCCTACTGACCGGGACCGCCGGCCGGGCTACGACCTCGCCAGCGGGCAGATCGCGGTCATCACCGCGGTCGGCTCCTACGATGGCGGGGTGACGGAAGCGGCGGATGAAGGTCCGCGTGAGCGTGGCTCGTATCCGAAGGGGGTGCGACGCCGGCAGCAGATCCTGCAGAGCGCGATCGCCTTGTTCGCCCAGCGGGGGGTGGACCGGGCCTCGTTGCGCACGGTGGGGGAGGCGATCGGGGTGTCCCATACTGCGCTGCGTCATTACTTCTCCTCGCGGGATGAGCTGCTGGTCGAGGTGTACCGGACCCACGAGGCGCTGAGCTTTGAGCACGCGTCCCCCGCGGAGGGCTCTGCCGTGGGCGTGATGGCCGAGGCTGCGGAGCAGAACCGCTCGATTCCCGGCCTGGTGGAGCTCTACGCGACCCTCACTACCGACGCGCTGCAGGAGGGGCACGCTCTGACCCGGGACTTCGTGCGGGACCGGTTCCGGCAGCTGCGGGAGACGCTGGCGGCGCGGATCGAGACCGGGCAGCGGGCCGGTCGCATCGCGGCGGACATCGACCCAGTGGACGCGGCGGCGCTGGTGATCGCGGCGTCCGATGGCCTGCAGATCCAGTGGCTCCTGGATCCTGATGCCGTGGATGTGGGCCGCTCGCTGTCGCTGCTGGAGCGGCTCCTCCCGCGGGATCCGGGACCAGGCCAGACGGCCTGACTCTGTGATACCTTCCAGTGGAAGGTTTTGTACGGAAGGCACAGGGGAGTACACCGGTGACGGATTCCATGGTCACGACGGAGCGCCCGCAGCTGACCCGCTGGCGATGGACGGTCACGGCCGCGTTCGGGCTGGGCGGGATCACCGTGTCGGCGTGGGGACCGCGGCTGCCGGCCATCAAGGCGGACCTCGGAATCAGCACGGCCACGATCGGGCTGCTCCTGGCGGGCGTGACCGTCGGGGCCATTGCCGGGCTGCTCGCATCGACCCCAGTCTTGCACCGGCTGGGCAGCCGCCGGGCCATGGCGGCAGCGCTGCTGCTCATCGCCGCCGCCATGACGGTCATGGGCCTCGCGCTCATCCTGGGCTCGGTTCCGCTGGCCGCGGCCGCGTTCGTGGTCGTCGGGATGGGCATCGGCGTCCTCGACGTGCTGATCAACGTGGAAGGCTCCGCCGTCGAGCAGACCGCGGGGCGCACCCTCATGCCGATGATGCACGCCGCCTGGTCGATCGGGGTCGCGGCCGGGGCAGGGATCGGCGCGGCCTGCGCGGCGCTGGGCATCTCGCCGGCCGCACAGCTCATCGCCGAAGCCGTTCTGATCGCCGTGGCCGCCGTCGGGATGGCGCCCGGGATCCCAGCCGGGAACCGCGCCCCGGCCGAGCAGCCGCAGCAGGACCGGGCCGCGAAGCTCCGGCAGTGGCTGCGCGGCTGGCTGGACTGGCGGCTGCTGCTCATCGGCGTCGTCATGCTCGGCGTCGAGCTCGGCGAAGGGTCGGCAGGTAACTGGCTCACCCTGGCCGTGCGGAACGGTCACGGGCAGACCGCCGCCGTCGCCGCGCTGTTCGCCGCCGCCTTCGCCGCCAGCGAGGCGCTCACCCGGCTCTTCGGTGGCCCCATCGTCGACCGCCTCGGGCG
>JBAPYC010001370.1:0-3599 GCA_049284535.1 Streptosporangiaceae bacterium | reverse complement strand
CGCCGCGACCGGGCCGCCGCCGATCACGACCCGGACGCCGGTGGCCGGCCACGCCGCCCCGACCAGCCCGGCGAACTCGGCGTCGGCGGCGATCGCCCGCGGCTGGACCAGCGTCAGCACCTCGGTGAGCTCACGCGGCGACAGCCGCCAGTTGACGAAGGCCGGGATGGCCCCGGCCCGCATCACCGCGAACGCGTGCACCAGGAAGTCGGCGCTGTTCCTGGCCACCACCGCCACCACCTCGCCCGGGCCGATGCCGAGCCCGGCCCAGCCGCCGGCCTTGCTCTCGGTCTCGGCCCTGAGCTGGGCATAGGTGAACGCCGCGCCCCGGTCGTCGGCCAGGGCCGTCAGGCCGGGCCGGGTGGCGGCCCGCCACTCGATGACGTGGATCCAGCTCTGCATCCCGCGTACACCTTTCGTCCGCATCGTATCGTTGCAGAAATGGGTTCTGTAGGACAGACTTTTAGCCCGGCGAAGGGATAATTCATGACCATGCTGGACGTGACCGCCCTGGTCACGCAGGTGCGGCGGGGCATGGTGCCCGCGCACATCTACGGCGACCCGGACGTGTTCGCGGCCGAGCGGGACCGGCTGTTCCCGCGGTCCTGGGTGTTCCTGGCGCACGAGTCCGAGATCCCCGATCCGGGCGACTACGTGGTCCGCCGGGTCCTGACCGACTCGTTCATCGTGGTCCGGGACGAGACCGGCGTGGTCCGGGTGCTGTTCAACATGTGCCTGCACCGCGGCATGCAGGTGTGCCGGGCCGAGATGGGCAACGCCTCGCACTTCCGCTGCCCGTACCACGCCTGGACCTACCGCAACGACGGCCGGCTGGCCGGCCTGCCGTTCCACGGCGAGGCCTACGGCGGCGAGGACGGCTTCGCCCGCCAGGACCAGTCGCTGCTGCCCGCGCCGTCCATGGGCATCTACAACGGGCTGATCTTCGCCAGCCTCGACCCGGACGCCCCGCCGCTGCGCGACTACCTCGGCGACTTCGCGTTCTATCTGGACTTCTACACCCAGCAGAGCCCGGCCGGAGTGGAGCTGCGCGGCCCGCAGCGATGGCGCGTGGCGGCCAACTGGAAGATCGGGGCGGAGAATTTCTCCGGCGACAGCTACCACACCCCGCACACCCACGCCAGCGTGGTGGACATCGGGCTGTTCCGCGAGCCGAAGGCGAACAAGCGCAAGGAAGGCGCCCTGTACACGGCCGGTCCCGGCGCGGGCACGACCTACAAGCTGCCGCCCGGCGGCGACTTCGCCGGCCAGCTGCGGTACGTCGGCTACCCGGACGCGATGATCCCGCAGATGGCTGCGACCTGGTCGGACCGGCAGCAGGCCCTGATCGGCGAGAGCGGCTTCATGGTGTCCGCGGCCACCTTGTTCCCGAACCTGAGCCTGGTGCACAACTGGCCGCAGGTCGACGCGGCCGGGACCGTGGCGCCGTTCATCTCGCTGCGCCAGTGGCAGCCCATCAGCGAGCGGGAGACCGAGGTGCTGTCCTGGTTCGCCGTGGACGCGGCCGCGCCCGAGGACTTCAAGCAGCGGTCCTACAAGGCGTACCTGATGTGCTTCGGCATCTCGGGCATGTTCGAGCAGGACGACGTGGAGAACTGGGTGTCCATCACCGACATGGCGGCCGGCTCGATGGCACGGCGGCTGAATCTGAACAGCCGGATGGGGCTGACCTCCGAGGGCAAGCCGCTCAAGCCGCCGCTGGCCACGTTCGCCGGGCCTGGCCTGGCCTACCAGGGATACGGCGAGTACGGCCAGCGGCACTGGCTGAGCCAGTGGGGCGATCACATGGAGCGGGAGCCTTACACCCCGCCCGTTCGGGATCTGGGGGGCTCGCGGTGACCGGCCGTCCGCTGTCCGCTCGGCCGCTCTCCTATGGCGACCCGGCCCACCTGGCCGCCCACCAGTTCCTGGTCGAGGAGGCGGCGCTGCTGGATGCCGCCGACTACGCCGGCTGGCTGGAGCTGGTGGACGAGGACATCCGGTACGTGATGCCGGTGCGGGTGACCACGGCGCGCGGCGCGGGCTTCGACTCGCTGGCCGGCATGGGCCACTTCGACGAGGACATGTACGCGCTGCGCAAGCGGGTGCAGCGGCTGGCCACCGACCACGCCTGGACCGAGGACCCGCCGTCGCGCACCCGCCACTTCGTCACCAACGTCCGGACCTTCCGCGACCAGCATGAGCCAGCAGAGCTGCGGGTGGAATCCGCCCTGCTGCTGTTCCGCAGCCGCGGCGACACCCGCGAGCCCAGCCTGATCTCGGCGGGCCGGGCCGACCTGCTGCGCGAGACCGCGGACGGCCTGCGGCTGGCCCGGCGGGAGATCACCGTGGACGAGTCGGTGCTGCGTACCCAGAACCTGGCGGTGTTCCTGTGAGCAGCGAGATCCGGCTCGGCAACGAGTTCACCGAGGTCGTGGTGGAGCCGGTGCAGACCCGCAACGGCGTGCGACTGCGCATCAGCGTGCCGGCCTCGGGTCAGCAGATCCTGCTCTGCCCGCTGGAACTGGAGGCCCTAGCCTGGCAGGACCACGACCTGTTCACCCAGCTGCTGGCCACGCCACACGGACCCGAGGACTGATGGGCTGGCTGGACGGCAAGCGCGCCCTGGTCGTGGGCGCGGGCTCCGGGATCGGCCGGGCCGTGCTGGACGCCTTCGCCGCCGAGGGGGCCCAGGTTGGCGCGCTGGAGCGGGACAAGGCCAAGGCCGCACGGCTGGCGGACGAGGTCCCCGGCGCGGTGGTCCGCCCGGGGGACGCCACCGTCATGGCCGACGCCCGGGCGGCCGCCGGGGCGGTCACCGGCGCGTTCGGCGGCCTGGACGTGCTGGTCAACTGCGTGGGCATCTTTGACTTCTACCGCGGCCTGGCCGACCTTCCCGACGACCAGCTCGACGAGGCCTTCGACGAGATGTTCCGGGTCAACGTCAAGAGCCAGCTGGTCTGCGTGCGCGCCGCCCTGCCCGAGCTGCGCCGCTCCGGCGGGTCGGTGGTGCTGACCGTCTCCACCTCCGGCTTCTACCCGGGCCGCGGCGGGATCTTGTACGTGGCGTCCAAGTTCGCCGTGCGCGGCTGCGTCATCGCGCTGGCCCACGAGCTGGCCCCGCAGATCCGGGTCAACGGCGTCGCCCCGGGCGGGACCCTGGGCACCGAGCTGACCGGCCCGGATAGCCTGGGCCTGGCCGGGCAGGTGCTGGGGGCGGCACCGGCCCGGGAGGAGGATCTGCGCCGCCGGACGCCGCTGCAGGTCGCGCTATCCGGCGCCGATCACGCGGGCAGCTACGTGTTCCTGGCCTCAGACCGGGCCCGCGGCATCACCGGCACCGTGGTGCACTCCGACGGCGGCGTCGGCATCAAGTAGGCGTCGACGCGTCGGCTTCAAATAGCGCGGGCATCAAATAAGCGCGCGCTGCGGCAGCGCCGCCTCGAGCCGGGCCGCCTGCTCGCGCAGCTCTGCCTCGATGGTGGCCACGGCCTGGTCGGTCATCCGGGACACCGGCGCCGACACCACCAGGGCGGCGGGCTGCCGCGGCCCGCGCACGGCTACCGCGACCGAGGCGACACCCTCCTCGCTTTCCTCCACGT
>JBAPYC010001369.1:0-3904 GCA_049284535.1 Streptosporangiaceae bacterium | reverse complement strand
CGCGGGCCGGTGAGCAGCCGGGCCAGCGCGTCCGAGGCGCCGGCGTCGTGCAGCACCCGCAACGTGGCCACCACGTCCTGCACCTCGGGCACCAGCAGCAGCCCGCCCAGGCCGACCACCTCGACCGGGATGCCGCGGGCCTCGATGGCCTGGCGCAGCGGGGTGAACTGGGCCCGCTTGCGGCACAAGATAGCGATGTCGCCGGCCCGGACCCCGGCCTGCCGGCCGTCCGGCCACGGCTCGCCGTCCGGGGCGTGGCCGGGATCGGCAGCGAGCAGGGCGGCGATCTGGCCTGCCACCCAGGCGGCCTCGTCGTGCACCGTGTCCAGCAGTGCGCAGGCCACGGCGCCGCGCTGGGCGCGGTCCGGTCCGGGGACCAGCCGGGGCACGTCCGGTGCCTCGTTGCGCAGCTCCTCCTGGATGGTGGCGGCGACGTCGAGGACCCGGGCGGCGTTGCGGAAGCTGGTCGACAGCAGCTTGACCGGGGCCGGGCCGGACGGGGCCGAGGCGCCGAACGGCCGGATCCGGGCCACCACCGGGAAGTCGGCGGTGAACCGGCGCAGGTTGCCCGCGCTGGCCCCGCGCCAGCCGTAGATGGACTGGCACGGGTCGCCCACCGCGGTGACCGGGTGCCCGCCGCCGAACAACGAGCGCAGCAGCACTAGCTGGGCGTGGCTGGTGTCCTGGTACTCATCGAGCAGGACGACCTGGTACCGCGCGCGCTCGGCCGCGCCGACCTCCGGGTGGCCGGCGGCGATCCGCGCGGCCAGCGCGACCTGGTCCCCGTGGTCGAGCACCTCACGGGCGGCTTTGGCCTGGCCGTAGCGGATGACCAGTGGGAGGAGCTGTTCCCGGGCCCGTTCGGCAGTGAGAATTTTCCGAACGGGTGCGGTGATCCGCCCCGGCAACGCATCGTGCTCGGCCTGGAGCCAGCGGCCCAGCGCGGTCACGTCGTCCGGCTCGCGCAGGTGCTCGGCCAGGTCGCCGGCCAGCTCGAGCACGGCCGCGGTCACGGTCTGCGGGGTCCAGGTGATCTCGTCCATCGGCCCGTTGTAGGCGGCCACGATGTTCGCGGCCAGCTGCCAGGACACCGCGGGCGTGATCAGCTGCATGGACGGCTCGAGGCCCTCGCGCAGGGCGTTGTCGCCGACCAGGCGGCCGGCGTAGGCGTGGTAGGTGCCGATGGCCGGATCGCCGGCGTAGGGCTCTTCGTCGCTGGCGACGGGTTTGCCGTTGCCTTCCAGGCCCGCGCGGCGGAGCCGCTCCAGCCGGGAGCGGACCCGCTCGGCCAGCTCGGCGGCGGCCTTGCGGGTGAAGGTCAGGCCGAGCACCCGGTCGGGGCGGACCATGCCGTTGGCCACCAGCCAGACCAGCCGGGCGGCCATCGTCTCACTCTTGCCCGAGCCGGCCCCGGCGATGACGGCCAGCGGGCCGAGCGGGGCGCAGATGACCGCGGCCTGTTCCGGCGTGGGCTCGGGCAGCCGCAGCAGCCGGGCCAGCTGGGCCGGGCTGTACTGGACCCTGCCGTCGCGGGGTGGGCCGTCGCGGGGCGGGCCGTCCTGGAGTGAGCCTGAGGTCACCCTTAGATTCCAGCAGAGACCACTGACATTCCGCGCGGAACTCGGCCGGCTGGGGCGCCGTTATCTGGGTAACGGGGGATGGAGGCGGTCATGGCCCGGGACGAACGTGAGCAGATCAATCGCGTGGTCGACCACGTGGTGAAGGAGCATTTCCCGGACGGGGCGGTGCGGCGCGCGGTGCTGCTGCGGGCCGGCGACGAGCCGGGCATCGGGCCCGGCCAGCTGGTGCTGCGGGTGTTCGTGGCGCCTGGGGATTCCGGCGCGGCGGACGAGGAAGCCCTGGCCGCCTGGCGGGATGGTCACCGGACCGGCACGGACGAGCTCCGGCAGGAGCTATCCCGGCGGCTGCCGTCGGCCCGGCGGCTGGAGTTCACCTACGAGGCGCCGGGCGCGCCCCGGATCACGTTGACGGACGACGGATCGCTGGCCGGTGAGCAGCCGTCCGCCCGGGAGATCGTCACCACGGCGCTGGCGCGGCTACGGGCCAACTACGTCTTCCCTGAGCTGGCTGAGCAGGCCGCCGCCGCGGTCGAGGCGCACCTGGCGGCGGGCGAGTACGACCAGCTGGACGACATCGCGCTGACCGACGTGGTCACCGCGCACCTGCAGGAGGTAACGGACGACCGGCATCTGGCCCTGCGGCTCGGCGGGATGCCGGAGCCCCGCCAGCGGCCGCCGGCCCAGCCAGACGGCCCGCCCGATCCGGAGGCCCACCGGCTGGCCATGGCCAAGCGGGCCCGGCTGGACAACTTCGGCATCCGCCGGGTCGAGTGGCTGGAGGGAAACATCGGCTACCTGGACCTGCGCCGGATGCCGGTGCCGGCCAACGCGGGTCCGGCCATTACCGCGGCGATGGAGCTGGTGGCCGGGACCTATGCGCTGATCATCGACATGCGGCACAACCACGGCGGCTCGCCCGAAGGTGTGGTCTTCTGGTGCAGCTACCTGGTTGGCCAGCAGCCCCCGACCCACCTGAACGACATCTTCCACGCCGACACCGGCGAGACCCGGCAGTTCTGGTCGCTGCCGTATGTGCCGGGGACCCGCTACCCGGATCACCCGGTGTACGTGCTGACCAGCGCGCACACGTTCTCCGGAGGCGAAGACCTGTGCTACACGCTGCAGGCTCTGGGGCGCGCCGAGATCATCGGCGAGACGACGGGGGGCGGCGCCCACCCGACCCGGGGCTTCCCGGTCAGCCCGGCGGTGCACATCGCCGTGCCGTTCGCGCGTTCGGTCAACCCGGTCACCGGCACGAACTGGCAGGGCACCGGGGTGGTACCGGACGTGCCGGCGACCGCGGAGCAGGCCTATGACGTCGCCTACGGCCGGGCCCTGCGGCACGTGCTGGCGCTCGCGGATGTGCCGCCGCCGATCGCGCACGGGGCCCGGGACGCGCTGGCGGAGCTGGAGCCGCTGGAGGCGGTCAGGGAGTGACCTGCTCGCCTTCGGGGTTAACCGGGCAGCAGTTCGCCACCGGGCAGGTGCGGCAGCCGGGGTTGACCTGGGCCCGGAACACCGGGCCGGCCATCCCGGCCGCGACCGTGTCCACCAGGTCCTTGGCCCAGCCCGGCTCGGGGTCGTCGGCCAGTGTTCCCTGCCGCTGCACCTTGGCCCGGGCGGTGACGCCCGCCGCCTTGCCGAGCTGGACGAGCTCGGCGCCGCCGGGCTCGGCCAGGCCGAACCGCTCGAACGCGCCGAGCAGCACGGCCAGCTGGTAGACGCCCAGCTGGGGGTGGCGGTCCAGCTCATCCTCGCGCGGCGCGCTGCCGCCGGTCTTCAGGTCGATGACCACGGCCCGGCCCGCCTCGTCGGTCTCCAGCCGGTCCACCCGGCCGGTGATCTCGACCTGGCCGACCCGGACCTTGAGCGCCTGCTCCACCGCGACCAGCTCGCGCGGGTTGGCCGCGTGCCAGTCCAGGAACCGGCGGACCATCTTCTCGGCCAGCGTGCGCTGCTTGGCGCTGTACCAGGCGCTGCCGAAGTCCAGATGGTGCCAGATCTCGTCGATGCGGTCGGCGACGTCCTGCTCGCTCGCGCCGGAGGCGGCCAGCACGGCGGCGGCGTGGATGACGGTGCCGAGGTGGCGCAGGACGTCCGAACGGCCGGCCCCGACCGCCGCCTCCAGCAGCCAGCGCAGCCCGCACCGGGTGAACGACTCCACCTGGGACGGCGACAGCCGGACGGCCTCACCGCCGGAGACGATGGGGCGGTCATCGGAGAGTTCGGTCAGCGCGTACCAGTCGCGGGGATGGGCGGCACGGACCCCGGCGACGGCCAGCCGGGCCAGCTGGGCCGCGGCGGCCTGGCGGACGGGCATCGGG
>JBAPYC010001368.1:0-5659 GCA_049284535.1 Streptosporangiaceae bacterium | reverse complement strand
GGGCCACGACCCGGCCGCGGTGAATGATGGCCACCGCCTGGCACAGGTGCTCCACCAGGTCCAGCTGGTGGCTGGAGAACAGCACGGTCACCCCGGCCCCGGCGCGTTCGGCCAGGATCTCGGTCATGTCGTCCACGCCGCCGGGGTCCAGCCCGGCAAACGGCTCATCCAGCACGAGCAGGTCCGGCTCGTGGATCAGCGCCGCGGCCAGCTGCACCCGCTGCTGGTTGCCGTGAGACAGCGCCTCCAGCTTGGCCGACTCCCGGCCCTGCAGGCCGAGCCGTTTGATCAGCCCGCCGGCGGCGGCGCGGGCCGCGACCGCGGTCATGTCGTGCAGGCGGCCCAGGTACTCCAGCTGATCACCGATGGGCATGCCCGGGTACAGGCCGCGTTCCTCCGGCATGTACCCGAAATGCCGCCGGGCCTGTTCGCCGGCCGGCTCGCCATGCCAGCGCACCTCGCCCGCGTCCAGGGCGACGACGCCGAAGATCGCACGCATGGCGGTCGTCTTTCCCGCCCCGTTCGGCCCGAGGAAGCCGAAGACCTGTCCCGGCGGCACGCTGAAGGTGAGCCCGTCTAGCGCTACCACCGGCCCGAACCGGCGGCGCAGCCCGATCAGCTCGAGCGACGGCTCCTGATCCGCGATCTCGTGGCCGTCTACCGTGGAAATCACGGTCACCACGCCCTCCGTTCACTTGCCTTAGGCCCCCGAAAAGTGATATCACAATAGTATCCGGAATAGGAAGCCTGTCCCTGGTGGCGGGCACGTGAATATCGGCGGGCTGGAGGTCAGTTGTGACTGGTGATGGTGGCTACGAGGCTTTCGAGGCCATACCGACCGCGGCCATAACACCCCAGGCCGGCTCGCCGCCGGCTCCGGATGGACACACGGCAAGCGTGGCACCGGCTTCCGGCCCGGCCGGGGCCGGCGAGGTGACCGAGTTCGCCGCCGCCACGCTGCCGGGCTGGCCGGTGGCCTGGGGCGCCATTGCCGCCGCCGTGGCTGGCATCGCGCTGGCGGTGGCCGGCGGGGCGTTCCAGATCACCGCCGCGATCGTGGTCGGCGTGGTGCTGATCGTGGCGGCCCTGGTGCTGGTGGCGGGGCTGACCGCGGTCGCGCCCGGCGAGGCCCGGGTGGTGCAGCTGCTGGGCCGGTACGCCGGGACGATCCGGACGCAGGGCCTGCAGTGGGTGAGCCCGGTGACCAGACGGCACCGGATCTCGACCCGGATCCGCAACCACGAAACCGGCCTGGCCAAAGTGAACGACGCGGACGGGAACCCGATCGAGATCGCGGCCGTGGTCGTCTGGCAGGTCGCCGATACCGGCAAGGCGGTGTTCGGCGTCGACAGCTTCACCAGCTTCGTCTCTATCCAGACCGAGACCGCGGTGCGGCGGGTGGCCGGCAGCTACCCCTACGACGCCCACGGCGCCGGCCTGCTGTCACTGCGGGAGAACGCCGAGGAGATCACCGCCGGCCTGGCCACCGAGATCGCCGAGCGGGTCCGCCCGGCCGGGGTGGAGATCCTGGAGGCCAGGCTCACCCGGTTGTCCTACGCCCCGGAAATCGCCAACGTCATGCTCCGCCGTCAGCAGGCCAGCGCGGTGGTGGCGGCCCGGCAGCGGATCGTCGACGGCGCGGTCGGCATGGTCGAGTCCGCGCTGGACCGGCTGGCCGTCGACGGCGTGGTGGACCTCGACCCAGAGCGCAAGGCGGCCATGGTCAGCAACATGCTGGTCGTCCTGTGCAGTGATCACGCCACCCAGCCGATCGTCAACACCGGGACGCTCTACCAGTGACGCCGGTCCGACCAAGCGCGTCACGCGCCCCGCTTATGGCTGCCCCCGCTTATGGCTGCTGAACGCAAGCCGATCCTGCTGCGGCTTGACCCCGCCGTGCACGACGCGCTGGCCAAGTGGGCGGCCGACGAGCTGCGCAGCACGAACGCGCAGATCGAGATGGTGCTGCGGCGCAGCCTGGCCGAGGCGGGGCGGCTCCCGGACCAGCTATCACCGTTGCGCGGCCCCGGCCGGCCCCGCAAGGGTGATCGGGCCGCCGGCGAGTCCGCCGAGGGAGACGGTGCGGCCTAGCACTCGATCACGTTGACGGCCAGGCCGCCGCGCGATGTCTCCTTGTATTTGTCCAGCATGTCGCGGCCGGTCGCGCGCATGGTGCTGATGGCCGCATCAAGTGAGACGAAGTGGCGGCCGTCGCCGCGCAGGGCGATGCGGGCCGCGTTGATCGCGGTGACGGAGGCCACCGCGTTCCGCTCGATACACGGCACCTGAACCAGGCCGCCAATCGGGTCGCAGGTCAGTCCCAGGTTGTGCTCGATGCCGATCTCGGCGGCGTTCTCCACCTGCTCCGGGGTGCCGCCCAGGACCTCGGCCAGCGCCCCGGCCGCCATCGAGCAGGCCGACCCGACCTCACCCTGGCAGCCGACCTCAGCGCCGGAGATGGACGCGTTTTCCTTGAACAGGGCGCCGATGGCCGCGGCGGTCAGCAGGAACCGGGCCACTCCGTCCGGCGATGCGCCGGGCACAAACCTGTTGTAGTAGTGCAGCACGGCCGGGATGATGCCGGCCGCCCCGTTCGTGGGCGCGGTGACGACGCGGCCGCCAGCCGCGTTCTCCTCGTTGACCGCGAGCGCGTACAGGGTCACCCAGTCCATGGCCCGCAGCGGGTCGTCGCCGTCGGGCTCGCAGGTGAGCTGGCGGTACAGCCGCGGCGCGCGGCGCGGCACCTTGAGGCCGCCTGGCAGCATGCCGTCGCTGCGGCAGCCACGTTCCACGCAGGCCCGCATGACCTGCCACAGGGCGTCCAGGCCGGCCCGCACCTGCCCGGCCGTGCGGCCCAGCGCCTGCTCGTTAGCCAGCATGACGCCGGAGACGGGCAGCCCACTGGCCGTGGTGTGCGCGAGCAGTTCGGTGGCGGTGCTGAACGGGTACGGCAGGTCCGGCCTGACGGCGTCCCCGGCGCCGTCCGTGGCGCTCTGGGGCGTGGCGCTCTGGTCCGCGGCGGTCTGGGCCGCGGCGGTCTCGCCGGCCACGAAGCCGCCGCCGACCGAGTAGTAGTCGCGCTGGCGGATCACCGCGCCGTCCGCGTCGCAGGCGATGAAGCGCATGCCGTTCGGGTGGGATCCGAGCTTCTTGCGCCGGTTGAACTCCAGGTCCCGCGGCACGGTGAAGGCGATCTCGTGCTCGCCCAGCAGCTGCACGCTCCCGCTTTCCCTGATGGCCGCCAGCCGGGCCGGTATCTCATCGACGTCCACGCTGGCGGGCTCCTCGCCCTCCAGCCCGAGCAGGACGGCCTTGTCGCTGCCGTGTCCCGGGCCGGTCAGGCCGAGCGACCCGTACAGGGCCACCCGCACCCCGTGGACCTGGGACAGCAGGCCGTCGTCGCGCAGGCCGGCCGCGAACATCCGGGCGGCCTTCATCGGTCCCACGGTATGCGAGCTGGACGGCCCGATGCCTACCTTGAACAGGTCGAAAACGCTGATCGCCATGGCTGTGCCCGGTCCTTGGGCCGGTCCTGGCGTGCTGACGGACATCGATTTCCTGTGCTTTCCGGTAAGTGAGCGGCCGCTTGACCGATATCGGGCCTTCGTCCTACTATCACATCGTAAAACAAGGTCCCATAAAGTGGAACTCACGGAAGACCGAACGAGAACTTCCGGGCGAGACGATCCAGGCGAGACGACACACATGAGTAACCAGAACGGCACCCAGGCCGTGGACCGGGCGGCGCATCTGCTGGCCGAGGTCGTGCATTCGGCCGACCCGATGACGTTCACCGGACTGAGTGCGGCCACTGGCCTGGCCAAGTCCACCACCTCCCGGCTGCTGCTCGCGCTGGAGCGCAACGGGCTGGTCCGGCGTGATGACCACGGCCGGTTCCTGCCGGGCGAGATGTTCGTCAGCTTCGCCTGGCGCGGCGGAGCCGAGGCCGGCTTGGTCGCGGTGGCCCAGCCCTTCCTGGAACGCCTCGGCAAGGCGACCGGGGAGACCGTCAATCTCGGGGTGGCCAGCAACGGGATGGTCGAGCAGATTGCCCAGGTGGACAGCACCTACATGATCGGCGGCACCAACTGGGTGGGGCTGTCCGTGCCGCTGCATTGCTCGGCCCTGGGCAAGGTCCTGCTGGCCTTCGGCGCGGTCCAGCTCCCGGCCGGGGCGCTGGAACGGCGCACCGACAAGACCATCACCGACGAGACCGCGCTGCGCACCGACCTGGCCGCGGTGCGCGCCCGCGGCTACGCCGTGACCGACGAGGAACTCGAGCCCGGGCTGATCGCCGTGGCCGCGCCCATCCGCGGTTATGACGGCGCCGTGGTCGCGGCTCTGTCGGTCTCGGCCCCCACGACCAGGATGAGCCGCCAAGCCGCGACGGCCGCGGCCGCCTACTGCGCCGACGAGGCGTCCGCCCTGTCCGCGGTCCTGGGCTACCGGCAGCGGGCGAACCGCCAGCCCCGGAAGGCAGGTGCCGCGTGACCGCCGGCCTGGCCAGGACGCACCTGTTCATCGTCACTTAGCTCCAGCTGACCCGGGCCATGACGCCGGGCCTGCTGGAGCACACTGGAAACCGACAATTCACGACTGGCGGGATGACTCCATGACTTCTGCGGACCAGATTCCGGCGCAGGCCAGCGCCGTCATCATCGGGGCCGGCATCGTCGGCAACAGCCTCGCGCACCACCTGGCCGAGCTCGGCTGGCGGGATCTGGTCCTGGTGGACAAGGGCCCGATGCCGAATCCGGGCGGCTCGACCGGGCACGCGTCCAACTTCATCTTCCCGATCGAGTACTCCAAGATGATGTTCGAGCTGACCGCGGACAGCACCGCGCAGTACAAGGAGCTGGGGGTATTCACCGAGAGCGGCGGCATCGAGGTGGCCCGCACCCCGGAGCGGATGATCGAGCTGCGGCGGCGGTGCAGCCAGGCCAAGGCCTGGGGGATCCCGGCCGAGGTCATCACCCCCGGCGAGGTGCGCAAGCTGGTGCCGTACCTGGACGAGTCGCTCATTCTGGGCGGGGCGCATTTCCCGACCGTGGGGGTGGTCGACTCACTCCGGGCGGGCACACTGATGCGGGAGAGCGCGCAGCGCTCCGGCGCGCTCACCGTGGTACCCGGCACCGAGGTCTACGGCATCAGCACCGACGGCGGCCAGGTGCGCGGGGTGACCACCAGCGCGGGCGAGATCGCGACGGGCAACGTGGTCATCTGCTGCGGGGTGTGGTCGCCGCGGATCGCCCAGATGGCCGGGGCCCGGCTGGCGCTGACCCCGATCGTGCACCAGATGATCAGCGTCGGGCCGATCGCGCTGTTCGCCGACACCCCGGGTGAGATCTCCTACCCGATCGTCCGGGATGTGGACACCAACATGTACGAGCGCCAGCACGGCGGGGACATGGAGGTCGGCTCCTACGCGCACCGGCCGATCATCGTGCCGCCGGACGACATCCCCTCCATCGAGGAGTCGGCGCTGTCGCCCACCGAGATGCCGTTCACCGCCGAGGACTTCGACCCGCAGCTGGAGCAGGCGCTGGAGCTGATGCCCGAGCTGCTCGGCGACGAGCGGGCCGGCATCCGGTACGCGATCAACGGGCTGATCTCGATGACCCCGGACGGGCACCCGCTGCTCGGCGAGATGCCCGAGGCC
>JBAPYC010001367.1:0-2401 GCA_049284535.1 Streptosporangiaceae bacterium | reverse complement strand
GGGATCTCCTTGCGCGGCATCGCCCGGCACCTAGCCATGACGGCGCCCGCCGTGCACTACTACTTTCCCAGCCGCCAGGCTCTGCTCGATGCCCTGATCATCGACGGGTTTACCTCGCTGGCCGGGGCCCTGCGGGCTGCCCGCGGGGGGCCGGTGCGCGCCTGCCGGGTGGGCAGTGGCTCGCCCTATGCCGGGCCCACCGGGCCTGGGCCCTGGATCACCAGGCGGAGTACCTGCTGCTGTACGGGCACGCTGACACCGACGCGGCCAAGCGGCGTAACCCCCAGGTCGGTCAGGCCTTCTCGGGTGTGGTCAGCGTGCTGTGCTCGGCCATCGGGGAGATTGCCGCCGCCGGCCAGATCGACACCGAGCGCATCGAAGCGGCGACGCCGGCTTCCCTGCGCCGGCAGCTCGCCAGCTGGCGCGACGAGAACGGCATAGGCGGCGGTTTCCCTGTCGGCGCCCTGGCCGCGTACATGATCGCCTGTACCCAGCTGTATGGTGCCATCACCTTGGAGGTGCTCGGCCACGTACCGCCGGCGTTCGCCGATCACGGTGCGCTTTTCGACCTGGAGATGGTGCACGCGTTCGCCGGGGTGTGCCGGCCGCTCCCACCGGAGGGCATCGGCGGGCCGCGGCGGGGGCCCTGGGCCGCTGGCCAGCTGGCCGGCTGAGTCCAGGTGGGTGGACCGGCCTTCCTGCGCCGCAGGGAATTGGCAGCCAGCGGGGCAGGGAGATGACCGCCGGTGGCGCGGGACACAAAGCCTGAGTACCCGGCAAGTATTTGACCACTTGCCACGTCGCGAGGTCTCCCCGGAGACTGACAGCGACAGCGCTGCTCCGGACCCCGGTTGCGCCCCGTGTTAATGGACATCCGGCGAACCGGGAGAGCCGCAATGCAGGCACCGATCATCCCGCGCGATCCCGCAGTCCCCCGCGGGGGCCGCTGGCCGCTTCGGGGCGTGATAAAAGCCCCGCGTCAGGCCCGGCTTGACCGCAGCCCTCCCGCTGCCCATTCCTGGCCGGCCGGCCGGGCGGGGACCTGGTTGCGGGGAGGGGGCACGCCGGCCAGAGCCAGCCGGGTGCATGCCCGGCGGTGGGCGGTAGCCGCTGTCTTGGGCCCGAGCCTTCCCTCGCGCTGGCCGGCCACGCGATCGCCCGCGCCGTCCTGCCCCCGGCCAGCAGCCAGCTCCACGCGGCGGCCAGGGACCTGCGGTGGATCGCCGGCGGTTACTCCCTCATCCTCGCGTCGCTGCTGCTGATGCAGGGACCGCGCCGCTCCGGGCTGTTGGCGGCCGGGCAAGTCCTGACCGGACCGGATCAACGTGGCTCAGCGACGCACCGGTCACCCCCTGAGCAACCTGCCCTGGGCAGGAAAGGAATCACTGTTGTGTCTATCGTCCTGATCACCGGCGCCGCCACCGGCATCGGAAACCTAACCGCCCGGGCCCTTGCCGCCGACGGGCACAGCGTATACGCGAGCATGCGCAACACCACGAGACGCAACAGCGCTCGCGCTGAGCAACTTTTCGATATTGCGCAGCGCGACGGGGTCGGCCTGCGTGTCGTCGAGCTTGACGTACAGTCAGCCGATTCCGTCGGCACGGCAGTGAAGACCATCCTGGAAGAGGCCGGCCAGCTCGACGTCGTCGTCCACAACGCCGGCCACCTAGCCGTCGGCTACGCCGAAGCCTTCACCCCCGAGGACATCACCCACCTGTTCGACATCAACGTGCTCGGCGCCCAGCGTGTCAACCGGGCCGTCCTGCCACACATGCGGGATCGGCGCTCCGGAACCCTGGTCTACGTCGGCAGCACGACCACCGTCGACGTGCCGCCGTTCATGGGCCCGTACGTCGCCTCCAAGTCAGCGTTCGACGTGCTCGCCCAGACCACCCGCTACGAGGTCAGCCAGTTCGGCATCGAGACCACGATCATCATGCCTGGAGCCTTCACCCACGGCACCGAGCATTTCCCCGATGCCAGCCGCGCCAGCGACGCAGCCATCACATCAGCCTATTCGGCACTAGACCCGATGATCACCCGCTACGACGAGGCCACCGAAGTGCTATACGCGCCCGGCGCCGACGCCAATCCCGCCGCAGTGGCCACCGAGATCAGCCGCATCCTCGCGCTGCCAGCCGGTTCCAGGCCCTACCGCAGCGTCGTCGACTTCACCCAGTCCCACGTCAATGACGTCAACGCGGTCAACGAAAAAGAAGCCGACGACTTCGTGACCCGCATGGGCTTCGGCGAACTACTCACGCTCAAGCGCTGAGACCCGCACGTCACGAAACATCACGCAAAGCAAAAGGAGCACAATGTGTCCCGTAACACTCGCCGCCCGGGCTAACACAGGACCCGGCGCCACCGCCCCGGCCTACCCGGCCATGACCGCACC